>RFJA01000219.1 GCA_003695065.1 Alphaproteobacteria bacterium | reverse complement strand
GGTCAATGTCGCTCCATTTCTTGTAGGGATTGGGAACAAGCTTGCTGCCTGTTTCGTCTGCCGGCACGTCCTTGGCAAGCGCTAACCAGATCTGGCGTAGCGTGAACGAGGCACGGGGCGCCGACCGGGCATTGGCAACGACGATGCCGTCATAACCGATCTTGACCTCGGTGATTTCGGTTACGCCGTTTTTGGCGCACTGCTCCACCTCGGACTTCTTGATGCGGCGCGACGCATTGGTGATGTCGGGATGTTGGATACCAACCCCGGCACAGAAAAGTTTGAGGCCGCCACCTGATCCGGTGCTCTCCACGATGGGGGTTTTGAATTTCGTGTTGAGCCCGAAGTTTTCGGCAACGGTGGTGGCAAAGGGAAATACCGTCGACGACCCCACAATGCGAATCTGGTCCCGAGCCGACGCGTCCGCAGCCCAGGTCATCGCCATTAGGCCGGCACCGACCGCAGCCATGACAGAATGTTTAAGCACTTCCAGTCTCCGTCTTTTAAAAATGCCTTATCCTCAAGAGATCCGCATCATGCGAGGTCTCCGCGGATCGGGAGGGCGTTCAGCGTTTCCTGCCCGATGCTGGGGAGGTTAGAAGTCACCGGTGACTCAATTACGACAGTTGGATGACGGTTTTGTTACAGCTTCGTCAGTGCTGGTGACGCCGGTCCCGGGCCGGGGTCAGGATCGGCAAGAAGACCGTTACGGTGGTGCCGGTCGCCGCGTTGCTCTCGATGGTCAGGGCGCCACGGTGGCGGTTGACTATGTGTTTGACGATGGCCAGCCCAAGACCTGTACCGCCCAGTTTCCGGGATCGTGCGCTGTCAACCCGGTAGAAACGTTCGGTCAGACGCGGAATGTGTTCGGGCGGGATGGGGTCACCCTGGTTGGTGACGGATATCGCGACGCCGGGAAAACTGCGCGTCGGCATGCTATTGCGCAGTTCGACGCTGATCTGAACAGGATCGCCGGGCCGCCCGTATTTAAGCGCATTGTCAATGATGTTCTGAAAAACCTGAACGAGTTGGTCGCGGTCGCCGCGCACCAATGGCATCTCGTCTGGCAGGCTTAGCCTGATCGGGCAAGTGGTGTCGGTTTTGCTGAGTTCCAGAGTGTCCACGAGGCCTTTGAGGAGCGCACCGATATCAACACTGCCGTCCGGGGGGAGATGCTGGTTCATTTCGATGCGCGACAGCGACAACAGATCATCGATAAGGCGCTGCATGCGCGACGCCTCCTCTCCCATGATCGACAGAAAGCGGCGGCGGGCTTCCTCATCTTGCGCCGCAGGGCCTGCCAGGGTCTCGATGAACCCGAGGATGGAGGCCAACGGCGTGCGCAGCTCGTGGCTGGCATTGGCCACAAAATCGGCTCGCATCTTCTCCGCCATCTTGATGCGCGTAACGTCGTACAGAGACAGGATGAGAAAAAGCTCGTCGTCATTTTCGTCCACAGAGTCCGAAGCGCGGATGACGCTTGTCCGCAACAGGCATTCCCGAGGCATCGGATCGATCAGGGTGATTTCACACTCCGTCGATGTCTCCTTGGTCAATGCCTGTTCGATGGCGGTCAGGGCCATGGGATGGCGTAGGTAGAAGGAAATGTCGCGCCCTACAATATTGTGGCCCAGCAATGACAGGGCGGCGCGATTGGCATGAACCACCACCCGTTTGTTGTCGAGCAGTATGAGTGGATCGCTTATGCCGTCGACGATCCGGGTCAGCAAGGCGGCCGTACGACTGGGCCGCCGACCACGTTTCGCGAGGATCAGCGCGCGTCTGCGCTCCCGTCTGATGTCGGTCCGGTAACGCGCCAACAACCAAAGGAGCCCGATTATGGTCGCGGCACCCAGGGCAACAGCCGAATACACATCGATATATCCCGCTGCCAAGAGAAGCAGGGTGCAGACAGCAACCGGGATGGCTGTCAGGGCCGGCCGGACATAGTCGATATTGTTTTCGTCGTACCGCATCTGCCGGACCCGCGATTCGTCTGTCATCAATCGCACCTGCGATACCCCCGGATTTCGGGATACGCACGGCGTGTTACAGTTCCGTGACCCTGGGGGTGCTTCTGCAGTATTGGGGCGAAGACGGTGTGTGGCAAGACAATCCAGAACAGAGGTAAGCCGCCCTTGTCCCCGGCTAGAATGGAAGCGTCGATAAATTTTACAATCTGGGCGAGGCGGACAATCTGGAGTTCTATTAACTATTTGCAAATGTTGAAAGAACTATTTATGGCTTGGTTCTTGCTTGGGAAATGCGAGCATTGCCATTCCCTTATTGGCGGGGCCGGGCAGGCGTCAACTTGATGATGCAGGTGGATATGCTAACTTGTGTCAGATTCGGGTTCGAGAGCGCCTCGGAGGACTTTCAGGGTAAGAGGTACAAGTCGCATGTCTGACAAAGAGATTGTCGAAACCAGTGGCGAAAAACTTGATCGCAAACGGGAGCTTCGCCGCAGTTTGCTGAAGGCGGGCGCAGTGGGTGCACCGCTTGCCTTGACCTTCAAATCTTCCTCGGCCTGGGCCGTTTCGGCGGGATGCCTGATCCAGAACGGTGATCTTGCCATTCCTGGTGAAATCGTCGCGGTGGATGAGAACTTCCAACCCATTCCGAATGGTGACGACGGCTATCAGACGATTTTTGTCAGCCAGAGCCCCAACGACATTGCCGACGGCAAAATTGACCGGGATCGCCTGCGGGCGCTGGTCTACAACAACAATATCGGGATGACCTGTTTGCAGTCGATCACGGACGCCCAGATCTCGAACTGATAGCGCTGTCGGGCCATGGTGTCTTCACAGGCGCCTTCGCGGCAATCCCTTCTTTGGAGTGCGCCCGCAGCCTGCGATTTTTGCATGGACGAGTTCGATACGGTGACCGTATTGTTCGATCCGCGCTCGGGAGATACCCACTTGCTCGATGTGTTGTCGCGGGAGGTCCTTGATCTGATCGCCGACCAGCCCCGCACCACTGGCGACCTTGCCCGTGCGTTGGGCGACCTGATGCCGACCACCGCGTATGACGAAATCGCCGCTAGGGTGGACGACATTGTCGACCATCTCGATCGAATGGGGTTGATATATCCGTCGCGCGAACAAGGTTCCGCTTGACCCGAGCATTTCCGCCAGCTACCCACAGATTCATGACGGGGGACCTAGTATCGCCGGGCAACGCCCGGGACCAGATCCGGGCAATGGAGCGAGGCTCTTTCCGGTTTCGCGTTGGACCCTTCACTGCCCGGGTAGAAAGCACTCTGCCGATTCTTCAAAAAGACATCATCCGGAACTATCAGGGCTATCCGCTGGTTGGCCCCGATTCGCTCATCGATTTCAATATCAGGGTCCGGGCCACATCGCCCTGGCGGCGCTGGGTTCGGCCCAAGGTCATCGCTGATACAGGGTTTGCGAACACCCCGTTCGTGCCGCTTCCGGGCGATCTCTCCATCCTGGCCTTCGAGATGGGTCTGAACTGGCTGGTGGGGACCTCGGCCGACCAGTATCTGGTGTTTCATTCGGGCCTCGTTGCCAGGGACGACAAGGCGGTCATCATGCCGGGCGAGTCAGGGCGAGGGAAAAGCACGCTTACTGCCGGGCTGTCGTACAATGGCTGGCGCATGTTTTCAGACGAATTCGCCCTGTTGCGCCCCGAAACTCTGGAGCTTTTACCCTACCCGCGGCCCATATCGCTGAAGAACCAGTCGATCAGCGTGCTCGGCGCCCGGGTGCCCGAGGACCACTTCTCCCGGGTTTACGAGAATACGCCCAAGGGCACCATCCGCT
>RFJA01000218.1 GCA_003695065.1 Alphaproteobacteria bacterium | reverse complement strand
TCCTCGATCCGTCCCTTGTGGAAGCGCACGTTGGCGTAACCGATGGCCTTGGCTACCCGGGGGGCGGCGTTGCGGGCAAGCGCCAGCATCTCGTCCGTCATGTCAATGCCGATGACCTGGCCTTCGGGCCCGACGATCTGGGACGCGATAAAGCAGATCTTGCCGCTGCCCGATCCAAGGTCAAGGACCGTATCGCCCGGGCGCACATGGCGGGACGGATCGCCGCACCCGTAATCCCGTTCGATCACCTCTGACGGGATCGCCTTCAGGAGCGCCGGGTCATAGTCCACGGCACAACACAGTGCGGCTTCCCGGGCCCTGGCACCTGCGGCATAGCGGGTTCTGACGGCATCTGTGGCAGTCTGTTCCATGGCAAAATCTCCTCCGATTACCCTTGATCTGAAATCTAGCGCCCGGTGGGCATGCTGAACACGGGTTCCCGTTCACATTCCTGCGAGGAATCCGGACCCGGAAAGGCCGTTGAAGGCAACATGGGAGCGGCAAGGTGCGCTTGCCGAAAATAGCATTTGACTTATGGCTGGGCTTCTATACCCTCGCGCGCGGGCCACACCCTCCCAACGGGGTGCGCCTATTCTGCAAGGAATAGGAGATTTGCAAATGAAACCTACCGCAAGACCGCGGTCCCCGCTGTTTTCATCGGGACCGTGCGCCAAACGTCCCGGATGGGACCTTTCATCCCTCAGCAATGCCGTACTCGGTCGCTCCCACCGCTCGAAGCCGGGCAAGGCGCGCCTCAAGGAAGCCATTGATCGCACCCGCGCCGTGCTTGGCGTGCCGGAAGACTATCGCATTGGTATCGTGCCGGCGTCGGACACCGGCGCCGTCGAAATGGCGCTGTGGTCGCTTCTGGGCGCGCGCGGCGTCGATGTTCTCGCTTGGGAGAGTTTTGGCAAGGGCTGGGTGACGGACATCACCAAGCAGCTCCGGCTCGACGACGTTCGGGTGATCGAGGCTGATTATGGTGCTCTGCCTGACCTTGGGTCGGTGGACTGCGACCGCGACGTGGTGTTCACCTGGAACGGGACCACGTCCGGGGTGCGGGTGCCCAACGGCGACTGGATCGCCGCCGACCGGCAGGGGTTGACCATCTGCGACGCGACCTCGGCCGCCTTCGCCATGGATCTGCCGTGGGACAAGCTCGACGTGACCACCTTTTCCTGGCAGAAGGTGCTGGGTGGCGAAGCGGCGCATGGCATGTTGATCCTGAGCCCTCGCGCGGTCGAGCGGCTTGAGTCCCATACGCCATCCTGGCCCCTGCCCAAGATTTTCCGCCTCACCAAGGGAGGCAAACTCATTGAAGGCATTTTCGAAGGGGCCACCATCAACACACCGTCCATGCTCTGTGTCGAGGATTACATTGACGCCCTCAAGTGGGCGGACAGCATTGGCGGTCTTGCCGAACTGATCAGGCGGTCGGAGGCCAATCTGGCGGCGCTTTCGTCTTGGGTGGAACAAACCGATTGGGTGGATTTTCTGGCGGCTGATCCGGCAACCCGGTCCTGCACTTCGATCTGTCTCAAGGTGGTGGACGCCGATATCACGGCGCTGCCGGCCGATGAACAGGCCAGACTGGTCAAGAAGATCCCCGCGGTTCTGGAGGCCGAAGGGGTGGCCTTCGATATTGGCGCCTATCGCGATGCGCCGGCCGGATTGCGCATCTGGGGCGGGGCCACGGTCGAGACTTGCGATATCGAGGCGCTCACCCCATGGCTCGATTGGGCCTTTGCCGAGGTCAAGGCCGGCTGAAGCGCCGGGAAGGTTTTACGGGTCGCCGGGTTGGATATGGCGACCGAATTCAGGGATATTCCAATGCCTAAAGTACTCATTTCAGACAAGCTGAGCCCGCGCGCCAAGGAGATCTTCGAGGCCCGGGGGATCGAGGTGGACCAGATCGTCGGGTTGAGTCCGGAGGAGTTGATCGAGAAGATCGGCGACTACGATGGCCTCGCCATCCGGTCGGCTACCAAGGTGACAAAGGACGTGCTGGCCGCAGCGAAAAAGCTGAAAGTGGTCGGCCGCGCCGGAATCGGCGTCGACAATGTGGACCTGGCGGCGGCGACAGCGGCCGGTGTGGTGGTGATGAACACACCGTTTGGCAACTCCATCACCACAGCCGAACATGCCATCGCCATGATGATGGCGCTTGCCCGCCAGATTCCCCAGGCGCATCAGTCGACCCGGGCGGGGAAATGGGAGAAGTCCAAGTTCATGGGCGTGGAGCTGATGTCCAAGACTCTGGGGATCATTGGTTGCGGCAATATCGGCTCAATCGTTGCCGACCGCGCGGTGGGTCTGAAAATGAAAGTGATCGCCTACGATCCGTTCCTGTCGCCGGAGCGCGCCGTCGATCTCGGTGTCGAGAAAGTGGAGCTCGACGAGCTTTTCCGTAGGTCCGACTTCATCAGCCTTCACACCCCGCTCACCGATTCGACACGCGGGATCCTGAACAGGGAGGCGTTCGCCAAGATGCGCGACGGGGTGCGGATCATCAACTGCGCCCGGGGCGGGCTGGTTGTGGAGGCGGATCTCAAGGAAGCGCTCGACTCAGGCAAGGTCGCCGGTGCCGCCCTGGATGTGTTTGAAGAGGAGCCTGCACGCGAGAACCCGCTGTTTGAGGACGAACGTGTGGTTGTGACCCCGCATCTTGGCGCTTCGACCACGGAGGCGCAGGTCAATGTGGCGGTGCAGGTGGCCGAGCAGATGGCCGACTACCTTCTCGACGGCGCGGTGACCAATGCTCTCAACATGGCGTCGGTCACCGCCGAGGAAGCGCCCAAGCTGCGGCCCTACATGAAGCTGGCGGAACAGCTCGGCAGCTTCGCCGGCCAACTGACCGAAAGCCGGATCAAGAAAGTGGTGATCGAATACGAGGGCGAAGTGGCCAAGCTCAATGTGCGCCCGCTCACGGCCATCGTACTGGAAGGACTTCTCAAGCCGCTGCTGGACACCGTCAACATGGTCAATGCCCCGGCGCTGGCCAAGGAGCGTGACATCGATGTGGCCGAGGTCAAGCTGGAGCGCGAGGGCGACTATCACACCCTGATCCGTCTCACGGTCACCACCGAGAAACAGACCCGCAGCGTTGCCGGCACATTGTTCGCCGATGGTGGCGCCCGGCTGGTGGAGGTCAAGGGCATCAACATCGAGGCGCAGCTTTGTGAGCACATGCTCTATACGGTCAACGAGGACCTGCCCGGTTATATTGGCAACATCGGGACCGTGCTTGGCAACGCGGGGCTCAACATTGCCACCTTCAATCTTGGTCGCGCTGAGGTCGGGAAGGAGGCGATTGCGCTCATCGCCCTTGACCAGCCGGTCAACGACAAGGTTCTGGCCGAGGTGCGCGCCCTGCCGCATGTGCGCCAGGCCAAGGTCCTGCATTTCTAGAGCGAAGCAGCCTCGACGCCCGCGTCGTCAATGGATAGAGTCGCGGGCGATTCGATAACACCGGTCGGCGGGGGATGATCGCGGAGATGACGGACTACTCGGAGAGGGCGCTTCTGCCGGAAGGGTTTCACGATACCCTTGCGCCGGACGCAGAGTATGAAGCATCGGTGCGCGCGCGGCTGCTGGCGCGTTTTGCCGCTTTTGGCTATGACCGCGTCGCACCGCCGCTGGTGGAATTTGAAGAAAGCCTTTTGGCGGGCGCCGGGCACAAGCTGGCGCGCAGGATGTTCCGGGTCATGGACCCGACGACCCAGCGCATGATGGGGTTGCGCAGCGACATGACAATTCAGGTGGCGCGGATTGCCGCCACGCGCCTCGCCGCCGACCCGCGTCCGCTGCGCCTGTGTTACGCCGGTCAGGTCCTGCGGGTGCAGGGCGGTCAACTGCGGACCGAGCGGGAGTTTGGCCAGGCCGGGATCGAACTGATTGGCAGTGAGTCGCTGGAGGCCGACGTGGAGGTTCTGCTGCTGGCCAGCGAAGCGTTGAAGGCGGTGGGTGTCCCGGCGGTTTCCATTGATCTCACGGTGCCTACCCTGGCCCCGGCGATTGCCGAGGCGTTTGGCTTGGATGCCGCGGACGCCGAAGCACTGCGGGCCGCGCTCAACAACAAGGATATTGGACGTCTGGAAGCCGTCGACGGAGTGGCCGGTGATCTGTTTCGCGGGCTCCTGACAGCGGCCGGGCCAGCCGACGAGGCCCTGGTCGCGTTGCAAGGTTTGCAACTGCCGGACGCGGCCAGGACGATCGTCGATGATCTGGCTGCGCTGGTTGAGCGGCTGGCCGAAGTGGCGCCCGATCAGACCTTTACCATTGACCCGGGTGAATTCCGGGGCTTCGAATACAAGACGGGGATCGGTTTCACGCTGTTCGCCGACAATGTGCGCGGCGAGCTTGGCCGGGGTGGACGCTACGAGATCGAGCGGGCCGACGGCAGTCGTGAACCTGCCACGGGTTTTACGCTGTACATCGACAGTCTGTTGCGCGCTTTGCCAGCGGCCAGCCCGATCGAGAAGCTGTATGTGCCGTGGGGCACCCGTCCCGAAGCGATCGCTAGCCTGCATGAGAGGGGATGGCGCACGGTGCGCGCCCTCGAGCCAATTGATGACGACCGGGCGGAGGCAATCCGTCTCGGTTGCAGTCACATATTGCAAAACGACAAGGTCGTGGCGCTTGCCTGACCGCGTTCACAAGAGAAGGTAGGATAACTTTGGCCAACGTAGTCGTTGTAGGCGCCCAGTGGGGCGACGAGGGAAAGGGGAAGATCGTCGACTGGCTGTCAAAGCGCGCCGATGTGGTTGTGCGCTTCCAGGGCGGTCATAATGCTGGCCATACCTTGGTGATTGACGGTGTAACCTACAAGTTGAGCCTGCTGCCGTCGGGCATTGTTCGCAAAGGAAAAGTGTCGGTGATCGGCAATGGCGTGGTGGTTGATCCCTGGGCCCTGCTGGACGAGATCGCGCGTTTGACGGACCAGGGAGTCTCGATCACGCCGGACAATCTGAAAATCGCCGAAAACTGTACTCTTATCCTGCCGTTACATAGTGAACTTGATGTAATACGTGAGGATACCTCGGGGGCTGGCAAGATTGGTACCACCCGGCGCGGCATTGGCCCGGCCTACGAGGACAAGGTCGGTCGCCGGTCGCTCAGGCTGTGCGATCTTGCGGACGAGCAGCAAATGCAGGAGCGCCTCGATGGGCTCGTCGCGTACCATAACCTGCTGCGTCGGGGCGTTGGCAGGCCCGAGGTGGATCGCGCAGCGTTGGTAACAAAACTCAAAGAGGTCGCGCCCCGGATCCTTCCTTTTGCCGCCGCGTCATGGCGGGTGCTGGACGAGGCCCGTCAAAATCATAAGCAGATCCTGTTTGAGGGGGCTCAGGGCATCATGCTCGACGTGGACCATGGGACCTATCCCTTCGTCACATCGTCCAATACGGTGGCGTCTCAGGCCGCGGGCGGCGCAGGGACCGGCCCCGGCAGTCTCGACTATGTACTGGGCATCACCAAGGCCTATACCACGCGGGTTGGCAGTGGACCGTTCCCCACCGAGCAGGACAATGAGATTGGTCGGCGTCTCGGTGAGCGTGGCCATGAGTTCGGCACCGTGACCGGGCGAAGCCGTCGCTGCGGCTGGTTCGATGCGGTGATGGTGCGCCAGGCCATGAAAATCGGCGGTATTGACGGTATTGCGTTGACCAAACTCGATGTTCTGGACGGCATGGACGAATTAAAGGTCTGTGTCGGCTATCGCCTCGACGGTTCGATCTTGGATTATCTGCCGGCAAGCCCGGCCGCCCAGGCGCGGGTAGAGCCGGTCTACGAGACCCTCGACGGCTGGAAGGAGAGCACCTATGGCGCGCGGTCCTGGGCCGATCTACCGGCGACGGCCGTAAAATATATCCGTCGAATCGAGGAATTGATCGAAACACCGGTGGCCCTACTATCCACTTCGCCCGAGCGTGAAGACACCATTCTTGTTCGCGATCCGTTCGCTGATTGAGCGTGACATTAGTGTAAATCCGGGTCGTTCCGCCTTAACCTGGTCTTAAACTACCGATGGTTTGATGGATGCGGGGGCTTCTGGCCTCCTGCATTGCAAACTGTTGGGTAAAAAACCGAGGACCGGGTGACGGAAGATACGGTATCGACCGAGACGATCGTTGCAGATCGTTTTGCCGTTGATTTGTCGACGCCCCTGCCGGAGTTCGACACGGTCGGGGGAACCGCCTACGCGGCCAGCGATCTGGTCAGTGTAAACCGGCCCGTTTATGCGCTGGTTCAGCGCCTTGGAGTCCCACGCCGTGAATCCGTGGTCGGAAAATTGCTTGGCCGGCCGGTGCCGGGCCTTGTCTCGCCGCGGGGCGAAGGAGTCATGACGGCCACCGATCGGGACGGTCATGGCCAGCGTCTGGTGACGATCTTCGATCGTCCCACCGGGGGCCGGGTGATCCCCGATCCGGGCGGATTTCCTGCGTTCAAAGAACGGGCGCTGCGCAGTGGAATCATACCGCAACTGGCGGAGACGCTCAGCATCCTGGAAAGTCGGGGAATTGCGCACCGCTCCATTTCTGTGCGTCAACTGTACTATCGGGCCCCGGGATCAACCGAAATCGTGCTGGCAGAGTGCTGTTCGGAGCCCCCTGGTTACAACCAGAGCCCGGGCTACGAACCGATTGAGCGGGCCGGTGCGATTCCGGAGGGACGAGGCGAGGGCGACCCCGGCTGCGACATGTACGCGCTCGGGGTGATGTTGTTGTCGCTTTACGTCGGCCGTGATGTGGCGGATGCCGCGGCGGAAGAGGGCCTTCTGGAGGCGCGGATCCGCGTTGGTTCGTTCTGGGCGCTTGCCGGGCATCGGGACTTATCCGGTGCGCTCGGCGATCTCGTACGCGGGCTGATGGAAGATAATCCCACCAAACGCTGGACGGCCGCTGAGGTGAAAAGCTGGCTTGATGGCATGGTGCCGCGCAAGACGGTGGGTGATATGGGCTGGGCGCTTGCCCGTCCAATATCCTTTGGGGATCGCACCTACAAGGACCGGCGCGCCCTTGCCATGGCGTTTCTCAACCACCCTGGCGAGGCGCTGGAACTGGTTTATGGCGACAAATTCCTGCACTGGGCGGAAAACGCACTTGCCGAGGGGCCGAGCCGGGAATGGCTGGAACGAGCGCTGGACCGGCGGGGCGCGGCGCTCGCGCGGGAGGGCAATCGAGGGACCGAAAACATGGCTCTCGCACGGGTGGCGGCGGTGCTGTTTCCCGAGGGGCCGATCTGCTTTGGGAGAATCAAGGTCTGTGCCGATGGTTTCGGTCCGGCGCTGGCGATGGCCTACGCCAGCGGCGACGACGGAACGCTCAATGACTTCAAGTCACTGATGGAACGTGGCCGTCTCGGCGCTCTGGTTGAAATCCTGAGCGGCCGCAACACAGCGCAGGCGACCGCGGTTGCCCGACTCGGCAGCCTGCACAAGATCGCCGCAGATTCGCGTCTCGGCCTCGGGTTGGAGCGGGTTTTGTACGAACTCAACAAATCGCTCCCATGCCTCAGTCCAAAGGTCAGGGAGGTCTATGTGGACGGCCTGCGCAAACTGCTGCTGGGGCTTGAGGCAGCGGCCGCGAAAGGCGATCTGGGAATCAACCTGGTGGATCGTCATATCGGGGCGTTCATCGCCCGACAGTCCGACGCGTTTGAAACGGCGCTGGCGCGTCTTGAAAATTCGAGCCAGCGACCGGAGCTTTATATGTTCGAGACGCTCCGGCTGTTTGGCGCTTTGCAACAGAAATACTATCCCCATCCGCTCAAGCAGGTTGCAGGTGGTTTTCGTGCGGCCCTGAAACGGGCGGTCGATCAGTTCAAAAGCAAATCACGCCGTAAACAGGTGCTTGATGCGGTGGGAGCGCTTCTGGACCAGGGCAATCTGGTCCAGATCGCCCGCGACCTTAATATCGCTGCCCTGCGTTCCCGGGATCAAAAGGAATTCCGAAACGCCTCCGACTATTACCGGCGGCTGTCGCGGGCGCTGGAGCAACTGGAGAGGCCGTTTACCGCTTTCGATCCGCGCATGCGTGCATTGGGCAACCAATATATGGCCTATGTAGCGGTGCTCGTTCTGCTGATCGCAACATCACTGGTGCTGGCCACCAGCGGGGCAGGAGCCTGAGCCATGGCGCTGCCTGCGAAACGCAAACCTCCGAGGGATCCTCTGATCCTGCCTAACGAGGCACTGCCACCGGTCGCCTCCGCGGCGCAGGGCCAGTCCGGTCAAGCCGGCCAGTTGCAAACACAGTCTGCCGGGAGATCGCGCAAGCGGTGGGCTGGGGCAACGATCAAGTTCCTGGTGTTGATTGTCGGGCTTGGTGTGCTGGCGTTCCCGACCTTCGTGGTTTTGATCGGCGGGATGGTCCCGACGCTGGTTTCGATTCTGGTAAATGAACGCCCCGATCGCCACCGCATACAAACCATTGCCGCGTTCAACCTGAGCGGGGTCGTGGTGTTTCTGATCCCGCTATGGGCCTCGGGCCACACGGTCCACCACGCGGTCCGTCTGATGTCGGACGTGTATACCTGGGCGGTGATGTATACGGCAGCGGCGCTTGGGGTTGGCGCGCTCTGGCTCGGCCCGCAGGTCGCGGCCATCGTCTCCAACATCCTGGCGGTCCGGAAAAGACGCAAGCTTGAGGCAGTGCGGGCAGCGCTTCTTGACGAATGGGGGACCGATCTGCTCCCCGAAGGCGAAACGTCACCCCGGGACGCGATTGGCAAGCCGGATAGCGAGGCGACCTGCGACCGGGCGTAACCGCCGATCAATCGGCGCCGCCGGTATCCATGTTCCGTGCAGCGGCCTGTTTGGTCATTTCCTTTTGCAACTTTTCAAACGCGCGGACCTCGATCTGGCGCACCCGCTCCCGGCTGATATCGTAGATTTTCGAGAGGTCCTCCAAGGTGGCCGGATTATCCTTGAGACGGCGCTCGGTCAGAATATGCTTTTCCCGGTCGTTGAGGACGTCCATCGCCTCAAGCAGCAGAGCACGGCGCTGTTCGTACTCATCCTGTTCGGCCAGCGTCGTTTCCTGATCCTGGGCGTCTTCGTCCACGAGCCAGTCCTGCCATTCACCGTCGCCGTCGATGCGCATCGGGGCATTGAGCGAATGATCGCCGCCTGTCATCCGCTGGTTCATGCTGATGACGTCCTCTTCCGACACATCCAGCCGTTTGGCGATTTCCTTGACCTGCTCGGGCTTGAGATCACCCTCGTCCACCGCCTGAATCTGGCCTTTCAGGCGCCGCAGATTGAAAAACAGTTTCTTCTGCGCCGCGGTTGTACCGATTTTGACAAGCGACCAGGAGCGCAGAATATACTCCTGGATCGACGCCCGAATCCACCACATGGCATAGGTGGCGAGCCGAAACCCGCGCTCCGGATCGAACCTCTTGACCGCCTGCATCATGCCGACATTGCCTTCGGAAATCAGTTCACCGATCGGCAGCCCGTAACCGCGATAACCCATGGCAATCTTGGCCACCAGACGCAGGTGGCTGGTCACCAGCTTGTGAGCCGCCTCGGTGTCGCCATGCTCACGCCAGGCTTTGGCCAGCATGTACTCTTCCTCGGCGTCGAGCATTGGAAACTTGCGGATCTCCTGGAGATACCGCGTCAAGCTCATGTCCGGTGATACTGCGGGGACCTGTAACTCTGCCATAGCTTTTTCCTGACTGGCCTTGTCCAGTTGATATCTGTTGCGAACCAATTTCTTAGAATAATTCTATTTTAGGGGGCAGGAGGGAGGATGTCAAATGTCGTTGAGCCACAAGCCGTGTTTTTACCAGCCCTTGTTCCCTTTTTTAGAAACTTTCCAAGATCCTGATCACGTCTTTCATATCAGATGGTAAATCCGCTTCGAATGTCAATGTTTTCCCTGTCACCGGGTGGGCAAAACCGATCACGCCGGCGTGAAGCGCCTGGCGCGGGAACCGCTGCAACACTGGGCTCGCGGTTTCGGGCAGATGGCGGATGTGCCGGGACTGGCGGCCATAGACCGGGTCTCCGACAAGGGGGTGGCCTGCGCTGGTCAGGTGAACCCGGATCTGGTGGGTCCTGCCCGTTTCCAGCCGGCATTCCACCAGCGCAGCCACCGGCTTGCCCGCCGCCGCGAACCGATTGAGTGTCCGGTAGTGGGTGATGGCAGGCTTGCCGCCGTGGGCGAGGACCGCCATTTTCTTACGATTGCGCGGATCGCGGCCTATGTTGCCGGTGATGGTCCCCGAGGGGGGCGCCGGATGACCCCAGACCAGCGCGGTATAGACCCGTTCAAGGGTATGGGCCTTGAACTGTTCGGCAAGTCCGGCGTGGGCGGCCTGGGACTTTGCCACCACCATGAGCCCGCTCGTGTCCTTGTCGATGCGATGGACGATACCGGGGCGCTTCTCGCCGCCGATCCCGCGCAAAGAGTCTCCGCAATGGGCGAGCAGCGCGTTGACCAGGGTGTGATCCGGGGTCCCGGGGGCGGGGTGCACCACCAGCCCTGCCGGCTTGTTGAGAACGATCAGATCGTCGTCCTCAAAGACGATATCCAGCGGCAGGGGCTGCGCCTCGATGGCTACCGGGCGTGGCGGCGGCACCGTGATGGTCACGGTTTCCGTGCCCCGGAACTTCCGGCTTGGCGTGCGTACCACCGTGCCGTTCACCGCCACCAGACCATCGCTGATCAGGGCCTGAACGCGACTGCGGCTGGTATCGCCAAGCACATCGGCCAGCACCCGGTCAAGGCGCTGCCCGGCGGCGTCCTCTGGTACTGTGATGGTTGTCACCCGATGCTTGCCTGAGGAAGTCATGGGGAGAGCTTTGGCAGAACTCGGCAATCGGCGCAAGCACGTTTCCCGCCGGGCCGCTATGGGGCCTCCGGGCTTGCCGAGCGCGAAGCGGATTGACGGCGCGCGACACCGTTCAGTAAGGTCTTTGACGGTGGCTTGCACACGCCCGCGCTGTTTTCTTGCAAGAGGACCTTTGATGACCGACGACGTTCCGGCCCTCGACCCGGCCCAGGCCCGCATGCAGCGGGTACTCAAGCTGGTGGTGGTCTCCCTTGGCGTGCTTATTCTTGTCATTCTTGGCATTATCGTCGCAACCGTCCTCGCCCGCGTCGGCGATATGTCGGATGACGCTTCGACCGTGGCAGCGGTGACGCATCCGCAGGTGATGCCCAGTCCGGGTACGGTCGCTCTGCCCCTGCCGCCAGGCGCCGCGGTGGAACATATGGCGGTTGGCGGTGGGGTTCTTGTCCTCCATGTGCGAAGCAGCGCCGGCGACGGACAGATCCTTCTCGTTGATCTTTCAGATGGTGCGATCAGGGGCAGATTCGAACTGACGGCGCCCTGAACGGGGATCGACCATGAAGTTGCTGGTACCCGCTGGTTTGCTGGAACGTATCCGCGGTCATGGTGAGTCTGCGTATCCCGAAGAATGCTGCGGGTTGCTGATCGGTCATGATCGGTCCGATCATAGCCTGACGGTTACCAATCTCGTGCCAACGCGCAACGTGGCGCAAGACAGACGCTGCCACTTCGAGGTTGATCCCACGGTCCACCTGCGGTGGCAACGGGACCTGCGCGGGACCCGGCACCGCATTGTCGGGCACTATCATTCTCATCCCGACGGTCAGGCCGAACCATCCCCTTGCGACCGCGCCAACATCGTTGACGGTGATCTTGTCTGGGTGATTCTGTCTGTCGCGTCGGGGGTGGCAGGGCAACGCCCGACCGCCTGGTACCCGGTCCCCGGGGAACAGCGTTTTCAGGCGGTGGAAATGGTCATCCGTTGATAGGGGTCAGCGGGCCAGGATCGTCACCGCGCTGACCCCTGGTGCGCCGTACACGTGGCTGTAAGCCAGTTTCGGGTCGCCGGGAACCTGGCGACGGCCGGCGTCGCCCCTGAGCTGCAAACAGTTTTCGTAGACCTGGCGCAGTCCCGAAGCGCCAATGGGCTCCCCGTTGGCGATGCAACCACCATCGGTGTTGATGGGAAGGCGTCCCCCGATTTCGGTGGCGCCCTGTGCGATGAGGGCCTCCTGCTCGCCATGGGCGCATAGTCCGTTCTCCGCCATATGCATCACCTCGGCTCCGCTTTCGGTGTCCTGAAGCTGGGCCACGTCGATGTCGGCCGGCGACACTCCCGCCATGTCGTAGGCGGCGCGGGATGCGTCCACGGTTGGCCCGGCGACGTCGCGAAGGGGCTGGGCCGGACTGAACACCTCGAACGAGCCATATTGACGGGTGCAGACAGTGGCGGCCTTCAGCCATATCGGCTTGCCTCCGAGCTGCCGCGCGATTTTCTCGCTGGTCAGGATCAGGGCGGCTCCACCCTCGCCGGGAGAGCAGAACATGTATTTGGTCAGCGGGTGGTTGAGCATGGGCGCGGCCAGTATTTCGTCGGCTGACAGCGGCTGACGGCGCCAGGCGTTGGGGTTCAGGCTTCCGTTTCGATAGGCTTTCTCGGCCACCCGTGCCAGTGTTTGCGCCGAAATGCCGTAGTCATGCATGTATTTCTGGAT
>RFJA01000022.1 GCA_003695065.1 Alphaproteobacteria bacterium | reverse complement strand
GCGGCAAACGCATTCAGTATGGCCTCCTTGTCACTCGGACGGCTCGCCGGGACAAGCCAGGTGTAGTGCGCCAACTGGTCAAGCTCCGGATTTTCCATATCCGCGAGAGGATGCCCACGCCGCGCAACGACGACGTCCTGCCGGCTGTAGAACGTCATCTGGACAAGATCATCGGTTTCGACGTCGAAACCTATACTGCCCGCGAGAAAATCGATCTGGCCGCGCCGCAGTTTTTCCAACAGGTCTTCCGAGTACCCTTCGATCAAGCTTATCTTTATATCGGGCCGCGCCTCGTGAAATCGTGAAACCGCGGTCGCAATGATCTCGCTGGCAAATGATTCACCAATTCCCATCGAGACCGCACCGCCCCTGGCATCGCGCAAGGCGTGCAGTTCCCTGAGCGCGCGCAACCGGGCCGCCTCCTGCGCGCGGGCGTGGCGCAAAAGAATTCGCCCGTATGGGGTGGGGCGTGTCACACCGCCCGGCCCCCGATCGAGAATCGTCACCCCGATTTCCCGCTCCAGAGTCCTGATCGAAGCACTGAGCGCCTGTTGGCTGATGCCAAGCGCTTTGGCAGCCTTAAGAAAACTGCCATGATCGACGATGGCCATATACCGTTGAAGCTGCTTGAACTCCATGCCACCGGTCCTACTATATCAAGTGGCCTGTGCGCCCCGCCCCGTCAAATGGGTTTCGCAGCACCAAGAAATCCGATAAAGATCACCAGGGCATAGACGGCATAGACCCACAACGCTGTCCGGTCGAATGAACGGTTCACGATCGCTTCCCGCTCGGCTGTGGTCCCTTCCGCGATCATTTCCTGAAAGGCCACGACGCCCAGTTTGAAGCTGCGATCGATTGCCTCGGCGGCCGCTGCAACGAGGCCAAAGGCCATTATCTTTCCTGCAAGCCAGGCCGGCGCCTCACCGTCCTGAAGCAGCACGACACCGGTCGCCAGCAACACCAGGCCCAGGCCGAACAAAACAACACGCTCAACGATTTTCAAGCGCCGGCCAACGGGCTTGTCGGCCGTGACGATTCCGCCGATCACCAAAGCAAGCCAGAAAAAACTGAACAAAAATATACCCGCTACGATGCCCGGCGCGATATCCAGATATCCCGCCTGACTGGCCAGCCATACGCCCGACGGAAGGCTCAAGACCATGCATATTCGGGGTGCTATGTCGAGGAGCATTGCGACTTCGAGCAGTAAGGCGCGTTGATCCATTGTATATTGGGATCGCTGGGAATATTTGGCCAACACCAACACACCGAGATCGGTACCGACCCAGAACACCAGCATTAAAATGTGCAGATAAAGAACGAGATTATAGAGTTCCACGACCAATCCCCTTTTGGCCCCGACCGTGCAGCATGCCCGAACACGAGAAAGCGCTATATGATGATGTCATCACGAGCGCATTGATTGAGTAAGCTCATCAATAATGCTCTGTCGCGTCGCCGTGTCTTCGTGATCAATCTGCAGACTGGAAAAGATCTCCTGGACAAATTCGCGCCGTCGCGAGGCAAGCGTTTCCTTGTCCTGATCGGACAGATTGAAGG
The DNA here is from genome assembly GCA_003695065.1 of Alphaproteobacteria bacterium. Taxonomy (GTDB): domain Bacteria; phylum Pseudomonadota; class Alphaproteobacteria; order Sphingomonadales; family Govanellaceae; genus J090. The sequence continues at coordinate 2,085 of RFJA01000022.1, read as the reverse complement.
CGTCCAGCTCCCCCGCGCTGAGCAATCCCTTTTCGGAAGCCAACCGCTCCAGAAGGTAGAGCCGTTCCTTTAAAACCCAGGTTTCAGACATCAAGGCCAGAAACATGGACACAAGCTGGTCGATCGACTTTTCCTCGAAAAAATGGGGCCGTTTGCCCCGGCTTGTCCTCGGCAATCTCGACATTTGGGCCACCTATTTCCACGCCCCGAACCCGAACCACTGAATGCCATTTGCCAGACGGCCGGTATTCCGATCGATCGCCCCTTCAACACCGATCGCCGCCCGGTATTCCTCGGGTTTCATGTAGGTGTACTGGGGCGAAATAAACTGAACATAGTGTTCAGGATCAAACCCCGCCTGAACGCACAGTTCCTTGTAATCCTGGTCGCGAAATCCCTTGTAGTAGGGCTCGTTGTTGTAATAGCAGTCCCAATCCAGATAGAAGCTGTCGTACGGGTCCATCTGATTGTTGGGCGGCAGCTCCATATTGAGCAACAGCCCGCCCGGCTTCAGGACGCGGCGGGCTTCGGCAATGAACGACCTGATCTGCTTCAATGAGAGCTCGTGCAGAAACATGGAGCTGAACACCAGGTCAAAGCTTTCGTCCTCGAACTGGAGTTTCGTGGCATCCATCTGCGCAAAATGCACCGGAATTCCCAAAGACTGTGCCCGCGCATGCGCATACCGAAGCAGCGGCGCGGCGACATCGACGGCATGCACTTCGGCTTGGGGGAAACTCTCGGCCCAGGGAAGGCTGTTGTGCCCCACACCGCATCCGGCATCCAGTATGCGCTCCGGTTTGAAATGCGGATACTTGTTCCGCACATACTGCGCCATGGACCAGCCGATATCATCAAGATTACGGCCCATCAGGCCGAATGAGAACACCTGAAGGCCATTGTCATAAAGCGCGCCCGCGGTCAGATCATCGGACACCGTCTCGGAATGATATCCTCCGGGAGCCAGGTGGACATCGATTTCGGTGACGTTGCGGGGGACCTCAAGGTCCGGATCCAGCCGGAGCGTCCCACCGATCTCTCGCTCCCCCAACTCGGCGGCACGCTCTTTCAAGATATCAATGTTGCGTTCAAGAGTCGGCATGACCGACCGCCACACCATTTCCTGGGCATTGTATCGAAAGCTCGAATAGAACTTGAAAAACGCGTCCTCCTTCATGACCTTGTGAACATCCATACCATCCTCTGGTGGATGGCCGGTAATCGCCTCGAAAGCTGGCTTGATCCTGTCTTCGTAGCGCTTACGCATGGCATCAGCCATGTCGTTGAGCACATAGCTGCGAAGTTCCTTCACAAAATTCTGCTTCGCCCTTTCTTCCTGCGTCCGGTGGAGTCTCAGGTCATGCAAAAGCTCTTCTGACATGGAATATTCCTTTCCCGCCAACTGCCGTTTCCGGGGAGTGCCCAGGGACCGCTATTCTATGCGAATTGTATTATTGTCGATAGTTACAAAATTTTTTTGTATTTAAGGCCACGCGACGACGTGGATCGGCGTCGATATCTGTTATGTTCCAGGCTACTGGGCGGTTGGGGACAGATGACGCCGAACCATATGCCCGCCGTCCCCCGCGCCACATGCGCGAGGGGGTCGTCGCGGTCAACCGTCTATGTGTGGTAAGCCCGGGGGCTGGGGATGGTCGGCGTGACTCCAGGGCGCGGAAAAAATGGTGCTGCTGGAGAGAATTGAACTCTCGACCTCTCCCTTACCAAGGGAGTGCTCTACCCCTGAGCTACAGCAGCATATGGCAGGAGCGTGCGGTTTACAGCGCCGCGCCGGAACGCGGCAGAACCTGCCACAAGCGGACCGGCCGTGCAAGCCCAAAAACAGGCTCGTCCGGTTGCAGACCTTCGCCCCCTGTGTCATATGATCTGGCCCATGGGGAACGACCAGAAAAAAACCGGCAAACAGCCGGCGGCATCAGCCAGGGCCAAAGCGCGCGCCGAGCGGGAAGCCCGCCTCAAGGCCGCGCTGCGCGCCAATTTGCGCCGCCGCAAGAACGCGCCCGGCGGCGCCCCCGAGTCCCCGACAGAAGCGGATGATGCACACGGCCGGTCCGACCGCAAGGC
>RFJA01000217.1 GCA_003695065.1 Alphaproteobacteria bacterium | reverse complement strand
GCCAGGGCCCGCCTGTTGCGCGAGGCAAATATCCGCGAGGACTGGATCGTTCCGAGAGGTGAGGCGCGGGCGAGCGTCTTTGGGACCGTGCACTCCATGAACGGAGCGCGCCCGGTACCCCTTTGCGGCGCGCCTGCGTTGCCGGAAAGCGGAAAAGCGCCCCTTCAAGGGTTTCGGCTGCATTCGCTGTCCGGGCTGTCGATAGACGGGTCAAGTCCAAAGATCGCGCGGAAAGGGTTTTCCATGTATGGTACATCGAAAACCCGGGCCCCAAGGTTGGCCAGGTTGCAACAGAGGTTTGCCCGCGTGCCAGAACCCTATCGTTATCGCCATCGCGTGCGTTACCAGGAAACCGATCAGCAGGGCATCGTCTACCACAGCCGTTATTTCGAATATCTCGATATAGCGATGACCGAATTTTTCCGCTCCCTGGGGTGGGCTTATCCGGACCTCGTGGCCGAGGGCCTCGATCCGTCGGTGGCAGAGACGGCAGCGCAATTTCGTGCGCCGGCCCTATTCGACGAAGAGATTGACATTCTTGTAATCCCGGCGCGGATCGGCACTTCGAGTTTTGTGCTTCGCTTCCGCATCGAAAGGCCGGGAACCGGCGAGAAGCTGCTGGATGCTCGCACCGTCTATGTCAACATATCGTCCGAAACCAGACGCCCGACGCCCATTCCCGAAACGCTGAAAGCAAAGATGGGAAGTCGGCTTGAGCCTGAAGAGACGCCCGCGTTATGACCCTCGCCTGATTGCACCGATTCACTATTGAACAGCTCTCTGCGCGCTGCTGAAACCGTGGTGCGCAAGGGCCGCCTTCATCTTTCTACGGCTGAAACCCGCATGTCCCGTGTTCGCGTTCCGCGCTTCCCCGGAAACGGCCGAAGCCACGGCGCGGACAATGATTTCGTCCCGGGGGGCAACCTGTGGTACGCAAAAATCGACCAAGGTACATGATGCATCATGCAATTTATGAGGAGATTGACCAAATTGGTGCGACGTGTCAAAAGCCTTGCCATCCGGTCCGAACAACGATGAGGAGGGATCCGGGCGTGGGACAGTCGGTTGATCCGGCACCGCTATTGGAGACAATCGCCGAGGCGGGCGCGAGGGACCTTGACAGGGGTACGGCTTGGCCCGAGGTGTTGGAGAAGGGCGGAGGAAAGACCGGTCAGGCGGTCATGCCATTTCCGGGTTGCGAGCCGCGCTTTTCCGGGACGGGATTCGCGGTCATCCGCAGATTCCAGCCACCACCGCCGTCTACCGACTGTCCTCGACCCAAGTCGGATAGGAAGGTTGCCGAGAGGAAAAATTGATGAGCGAACTTACCCACTTGCAACGGCTTGAGGCCGAGTCGATCCATATCATGCGCGAGGTTGTCGCCGAGTGTGAGAACCCGGTCATGCTCTATTCGATCGGCAAGGATTCGGCTGCCATGCTGCATGTGGCGAAAAAGGCTTTCTATCCATCGCCGCCGCCCTTTCCGTTGCTCCATGTGGATACCACCTGGAAGTTCCGGGACATGTACAAGCTGCGCGAAAAAGCGGCGAAAGAGGCCGGTATGGAGCTCATCGTCTATCAGAACCCCGAGGCGAAGGAAAAGGGCATCAACCCGTTCGACCACGGCCCGCTTCACACCGAAATGTGGAAGACCGAAGGGCTGAAACAGGCGCTTGACAAATACGGTTTTGACGCGGCGTTCGGCGGCGCCCGTCGCGACGAGGAAAAAAGCCGCGCCAAGGAGCGCGTCTTCAGCTTTCGCAGCGCAAGCCACCGTTGGGACCCCAAGAACCAGCGTCCCGAACTGTGGAACCTCTATAACGCCCGCAAGAAGAAGGGTGAGAGCATCCGCGTCTTTCCGATGTCCAACTGGACCGAACTTGACATCTGGCAATATATCTATCTTGAAAACATCGAGATCGTGCCACTTTATTTTGCGGCGAAGCGTCCGACCGTCGAGCGCGATGGCCTCATTATCATGGTCGATGACGACCGTTTTCCGCTGAAGGAAGGCGAGAAGCCGGTCGAACGTTCGATCCGGTTCCGCACGCTCGGCTGTTATCCGCTCACCGGCGCGATCGAGAGCACCGCGTCCACACTGCCGGAGATCATTCAGGAAATGCTGCTGACAACAACGTCGGAGCGGCAGGGCAGGGCGATCGACAAGGATCAGGCGGCCTCTATGGAAAAGAAAAAGCAGGAGGGCTATTTCTGATGGATACGCGACCCAGCGCCGGTCAGGGCTATCGCCCCGAGCCCCTCATCGCCGAGGACATCGACGCCTACCTTGAAAAACACCAGCACAAATCGATGCTGCGCTTTATCACCTGCGGGTCGGTCGACGACGGCAAATCAACGCTGATCGGGCGGCTGTTATATGACTCGAAAATGATCTTCGAAGACCAGCTCGCCAGCCTGGAAGCGGAGAGCAAACAGGTGGGCACGCAGGGTCAGAATATAGACTTCGCGCTTCTCGTCGACGGTCTGTCCGCCGAGCGCGAACAGGGCATCACCATAGATGTGGCCTACCGGTTCTTTGCCACCGAAAAGCGCAAGTTCATCGTCGCAGACACGCCCGGTCACGAGCAATATACGCGAAACATGGTCACGGGCGCGTCAACGGCGGACCTCGCCGTGCTGCTGATCGACGCGCGAAAGGGCGTGCTGACACAGACGCGCCGCCACTCCTATCTGGTGAATCTGCTCGGTATCAGGAATGTGGTGCTTGCCATCAACAAGATGGACCTCATCGACTATGACAAGGCGAAATTCGACGCAATCGTTGAAGATTATGGGAAGTTCGCGGCCGGGATCGGGCTCAAGGATTTTCTCGCGATCCCGGTCTCTGGCCTGAGAGGCGACAACATCACCGGGCCGAGCGAGAACACCCCCTGGTACGAAGGGCCATCGCTTCTCAGCCATTTGGAAAGCGTCGAGATCGACACCGAGCGTCGCAAGACGCAGCCATTCCGGATGCCGGTCCAATGGGTCAACCGTCCAAATCTCGATTTCCGGGGCTTTTCCGGCCTGATTGCGAGCGGGACGGTCAAGCCGGGCGACAGGATTCGCGTACTGCCCTCGGGCCAGACCTCGACGATCGAGCGGATTGTGACGATGGACGGCGACCTTGACGAGGCGGTTGCCGGGCAGTCGGTAACGCTGACCTTCAGCGACGAGATCGACTGCTCGCGCGGCGATGTGATAGCCGCCGCCGATGCGCCTCCTGAAGTCGCCGATCAGTTCGAAGCGACCATCGTCTGGATGGCCGAGGACGAAATGCTTCCTGGCCGGTCCTACGCAATGAAGATCGGCACCAACAATATTCGGGCCAGTGTTACCGCCGAAAAATACCAGGTGAACGTCAACACGCTCGAACATGTGGCCGGCAAGACTCTCGGGTTGAACGGGATCGCGGTGTGCAATATCGCCACCGACAAACCGATCCCGTTCACACCCTATGAGGAAAGCCCTGACCTTGGCGGCTTCATCCTGATTGATCGCATCACCAATGCCACGGTTGGCGCGGGGATGATCCACTTCGCCCTGCGCCGGTCAAAGAACATTCACTGGCAGGCCGTCGACATCAGCCGCGAGGCACATGCCGCACAGAAGAACCAGCGCCCGCGCGTGCTGTGGTTCACGGGGCTTTCGGGTTCGGGAAAATCGACCATCGCAAACCTTGTCGAGAAGAAGCTGTATGCCTTGGGCAAGCACACCTTCCTGATGGATGGTGACAATATCCGCCATGGCCTCAACAAGGACCTTGGCTTTACCGATGCCGACCGGGTCGAGAATATCCGGCGCGTTGGCGAGGTCGCCAAGCTGATGGCGGATGCGGGCCTGATCGTCCTGACGGCCTTCATCTCGCCCTTCCGTTCGGAACGGCGCATGGTCCGCAACATGCTTCCCGAGGGCGAATTTATCGAAATCCATGTCGATACGCCGCTTGAGGTTGCCGAGGCGCGTGACGTCAAGGGTCTCTATAAAAAGGCGCGGTCGGGTGAGCTCAAAAACTTCACCGGAATCGATAGCCCTTATGAGGAGCCGGAGAATCCCGAGATCCGTGTCAATACGGTCGAAATGACCGCCGAGGAAGCTGCCGATTATATTGTTGAAAAGGTGTTGGCGAGCTAGCTATCCCCGGTCATTTGGGGTCTGGTACCAGCACCGTGTCGCGAGGCTTGCCGGGCAGCAGGTCTGGGTAGTCGGTAGTATAGTGAAGGCCCCGGCTTTCCTTGCGTGCCATGGCCGATCGGACGATCAGGTCGGCCACCGTCACCAGGTTCCGCAGTTCCAGAAGGTCCTTTGTGACACGAAAGTTCGAGTAGTACTCGCGGATTTCGGTGGCCAGAAGATCGACCCGGCGCGCTGCCCGCTGCAGCCGCTTGTCGGTGCGCACGATTCCCACATAGTCCCACATGAAATGGCGCAATTCGTTCCAGTTGTGGGACACCACAACCTCCTCGTCCGAATCGGTGACCCGGCTTTCGTCCCATAGCCGCAAGTCCGGCGGGTCTGGCAGATCGTCTATGGTCGCCGCGATGTCCTCGGCCGCCGCCTTGGCAAACACGAAACATTCCAAGAGCGAGTTCGAGGCCATCCGGTTGGCGCCGTGCAGGCCGGTATGGGACACTTCGCCCACCGCATAAAGCCCATTCACGTCGGTGCGGCCCTTGAGGTCGGTCATCACCCCGCCGCAGGTGTAATGGGCCGCCGGCACCACCGGTATGGGCTCCTTGGTGATGTCGTAGCCAAGCTTCAGGCAGCGGTCATAGATGG
>RFJA01000216.1 GCA_003695065.1 Alphaproteobacteria bacterium | reverse complement strand
CGGCGGAAATCGTCATCCATAAGCCCCGTCTGCTGCGACGACTGCTTCTTGGCGGCTCAATCGCTTTCGCGGAAGGTTATGCCGACGCAGACTGGGACAGCCCGGACCTGTCCGCCCTGCTGACACTTCTTGGCAGCAACATTGATCATATCAACAACCAGTCGGGCGGCCACTGGATGGTGGCGCTGGTCCGCCGTCTCGGTCACTGGCGGAACCGCAACACGCGGCGTGGCAGTCGGCGTAACATCGCCTTCCACTACGACTTGGGCAACGATTTCTATTCCCACTGGCTCGACCCATCCTTAACCTATTCGGCGGCGCTTTTCACGCGCCCGGACATGACGCTGACCGAAGCCCAAATGGCCAAATACCGGCGACTGGCCTCGGCCCTTGATCTCTCGCCCGGCCAACGGCTCCTTGAAATTGGATGCGGATGGGGCGGATTCGCAGAGCTGGTGGCGCGCGACTATGGTTGTCATGTAACGGCTGTTACCTTGTCCCGCGAGCAATACGACTATGCCCGACACCGCATCCAGCAGGCTGGCCTGGAGGACAAGGTCGACATTCGGTTACAGGACTACCGCGACGTCGAGGGGCGGTTTGACCGCGTCGCGTCGATCGAGATGTTCGAAGCTGTGGGCGAGGAACACTGGCCAACCTATTTCGAGGCGCTGCACAATCGGCTTGCGCCGGGGGGACGGGCAGGTCTTCAGATCATTACCATAGACCACGCCCATTTCGACTATTACCGGCGCAACCCGGACTTTATCCAGAGCTATATATTCCCTGGTGGTATGCTGCCGTCTACCAGGGTCCTGGGCGAAATGCTGGACCAATTCGGGTTGATCCTGTGTGACGCCATGACCTTCGGACCAGACTATGCCAGAACACTTGGTCATTGGCGCGAGGCGTTCGAGAACAACTGGCCGAAAATCGAGGCTTGCGGTTTCGACCAGCGTTTCCGCCGGCTGTGGCGTTATTATCTCGCCTATTGTGAAGCCGGCTTTACCACCGGCCGGATTGACGTGGGCCAATACGTGATCAGGCGATCGTGAGCGCACCCTCGGCACGCCTTCGCCCTCCCACTATTGTGGCCTACGGGCTGCCCGCGCTCGCCTTTTCGGTACCCACGATCCCGGTTTATGTCTATCTGCCGAGTTTTTACGCGGAGGATCTGGGGCTCGGGCTTGCCGTCACCGGCTTGATCCTGTTGGCCATGCGCGTTTTCGATCTGGTCAGCGATCCCCTGGTTGGGGTGTTGAGCGACCGTCTCGTGACCCGCCTTGGCCGTCGCAAACCCTGGATTGCCATCGGTGCGGGGGCTGCGGGACTGGCACTGGTGATGCTGTTTGCCCCGCCGCAAGGCGTTTCCGCGATCTATTTGGCGGTTTGGACCGGCGTGTTGTACCTGGGTTGGACCATGGTCGCCGTGCCCTACAGCGCCTGGGGCGCGGAACTGTCCGATGACTATGACCTGCGCACACGCATCACAGCGGTGCGCGAAGGCCTGTCGGTGGTCGGAATCCTCATGGCTGCAGCCCTCCCGTTCGGCCTTGGGCTGATGGGGTGGGGCCAGGCGGCGCAGCTTGCCGGGGTAGCGGTTGCTACCCTGTTGATCGGAGCACCCCTCGTTGTGATTGCCTTGGCTCGTGTGCCGGAGGCTCGCGGGCCCACCCGTCAGACCAGCTTTTCCCTGACCGAGATAGGCCGCAGTTTATCAGCCAATGCGCCGTTTCGGCGCCTGCTCATGGCGTGGTTTGTCAATGGCCTTGCCAACGGTCTGCCGGCAGTCCTGTTACCGCTTTATCTGCGTCACCAGTTGGGCGCCGACGCCACTGCGACGGCCGGGCTGATTTTCGTCTATTTTGCGGCCGCCGTCGTTCTCCTGCCATTGTGGGATCGGCTATCACGGACTACCTCCAAGAACCGCGCCTGGGTGTTTGCCATGACCGTCGCCATCGCGGCGTTCATATGGGTACCCCTCATCGATCCCGGCAATCTTGTCGCATTCGGAGTCGTTTGCGCGATCACCGGCGCAACGCTTGGCGCTGACCTGGCGCTTCCCCCGGCCATGCAGGCTGACGTCATTGATGTGGACCGCGCGACAACCGGCCAGGAGCGCGCCGGTCTCTATTTCTCTCTCTGGTCAATGGCTGCCAAGCTCGCCCTGGCCGCGGCTGTGGGTATGGCTTTCCCGCTGTTGGGCTGGTCAGGTCTCGAACAGGGGGAGGATCGTGGCAGGGTTCTGTTGGTCGCACTTTACGCCGGTGTGCCGGTCGCGCTCAAACTCGCGGCCTGCGCACTGATTTGGCAATACGATCTCGGCCGGGCCAAACACGCGGCCTTGCGTGAGAAAATCGCTCAAAACCATCACCCATGGGAGAACACCCAATGATCCTGCGCCGCCTTTGCATCGTATATCTGGTTATGATGACCATGGGTTGCAGCTCAATGACCGTTGCGGAATTCGAAGGGGGCACGCCCGAGTTGAAGCTCGAAGAGTTTTTTCTCGGTCGTACCGAAGCCTCGGGCTTCTTCGAAGACCGTTTCGGGCGGATTAGAAAACAGTTCGTCGTATCCATCCATGGTGATTGGGATGGCCGTGTGCTCACCCTGGAGGAAGACTTCCGATATCTGGACGGCACCACGGAGAAACGGCTCTGGAAAATCCGCACGGTGGGCGAATACGGTTACGAGGGCACCGCAGAAAACGTGGTCGGCATTGCCGCGGGGAAGCGGGCCGGAAATGCATTCAACTGGCGCTATAGCTTTGCTATGGCCGTGGGAAACGACGTCTGGCGCGTTAAGTTCGACGACTGGATGTTCCTGATGCCCAACGGTGTCCTGATCAACAAGGCCACTGTCACCCGGTGGGGTTTTGAAATCGGGCGCGTCACGCTGGCCTTCCGGCGCCTCGACGAGGACGCTGACCCCTCCCGCCCGACGTCCTCCAGGAACCCGCCCGATCCGGGGCCCTAGTGCCGCAACATCCGCCGGGTGATCGCAAAGAACAGACGGTAGGGCAGAATTCTCAAGATTTTGAGCAGATAGGTAAAACGCCTGGGAAAGGTAATCTCGAAGCCGCGCCGGCCGATGCCCTGTCGTATTCGCCGTGCCGCCTCCTCGACCTCAATCATGAAGGGCATGGGAAAATCATTGCGGGCGGTCAGGGGTGTGCGCACAAAGCCGGGCGTAATCACCTGGATCCGAACGCCGGCCGCATCAAGCTCGGGCTTCAGGGACTCCGCCAAAGCAATGACCCCTGCCTTGCTCGCCGAATAGGCAGCAGCGTAAGGGAGCCCGCGGTAGCCGGCCACCGACGCCATAAGAACCAGGTGGCCCCTTCGTTCCGCGATATACCGCGGCATGACTGTTGCGAGGCCGTTGATCATCCCAAGCAAGTTGATGTTGATGATCTCTGTGGCGCGCTTGGCATCAAAGTCACTGGCCGGCGTAGCGGCGTAGGTCCCAACATTCAGGATCACCACATCAGGAAATGCGAGGTCCGCCTCGATTTTGCCAAGCGTCGTGATCATCTGGTCCTGTTCCAGCACGTCGACCGGATAGGCCTTTATTCCCGG
>RFJA01000215.1 GCA_003695065.1 Alphaproteobacteria bacterium | reverse complement strand
GGAGTAGACGGGATCATCGTCGTCACCGAAGAAAACCCGGCCCAGATTCCAGCTCACCCCCTTTTCGACCATGACCTCGCCACAGCCAAGCCGGTCCCATATCTCAAGGGCCCGTTTGGCCCAGCAGATGGCGCGCGAGCCGACGCTGACCGTATTGTCATCGTCAATCACCACTACGGGGACGCCGCGAATCTTCATTTCGATGGCGGCTGACAGGCCCACCGGCCCGGCGCCCACCACGATCACGGGAAAATGGCCGGGCTTGCCGGACTCCAGCTCGGGCGGGCGCGTGAATTCGAAAACGTAGCGTTCCGATGTCATGTGGTCTCCTCCTCACCTTCAAGGTCCTCCCACATTTTGCGGTCGCGTTCGGCCGTCCAGACCCGCGGGTCGCGAATGCCGCTGGCTTCGTCGAAAGCCCGGGTCACGTCGAACGGCAGACAGTGGTCGAAGATGACCCAGTTGCCATACTTGGGCTTCAGAAAGTCATAGGTTTCGCGATAAATGGCGTTGAGCGACTTTCCGCTCTCGACCCCTTTTTTGACCGACTGGTACATGTCGCGCAGGAAGTTGCGGGTTCCGTCGAGGGCTTCCTTGACGGTTTCCGGGGTGGTCAGGGCGTCGCCACGTCCGGGCACCAGCTTTTCCGGGCCCAGGGCTTCCACATTGTCGAGAGTCGTTGGCCAGTCTTCCAGATAGGCGTCGCCGGTATAGGGCGTTGCGCCATATTCGACCAGATCGCCACTGAACAGCACCTTGTCCCTGGGCAGCCAGACGACGGTGTCCCCTTTGGTGTGGCCGCGACCAAGTTGCAGGAGTTGAACTTCGGTCTTGCCCATGAATACGGTCAAATTGCCCTTGAAGACCAGGGTCGGCCAGGTCAGGCCCGGAACGCTCGCGGCATCGTTGAACAGCCGCGGAAAGCGCTCAAGTTCGGATTTCCAGTCTGCTTCGCCCCGCTCGACGATCAGGTCATAGGTTTCCTGGCTGGCGATGATCTGCTCCGGTTCATAGGCCGAGGCGCCGAGCACCCGGACCGCATGATAATGGGTGAGCACCACATATTTGATCGGTTTGTCGGTGACTTCCCGAATGCGGGCAATCACGTCCTTCGCCATGGTCGGCGTGGCCTGGGTATCGATCACCATGACTCCGTCGTCGCCAACAATCACGCCGGTGTTGGGGTCTCCTTCAGCGGTATAGGCATAGGCATTGTCCGACAGTTTGGTGAAGCTCACCTGCTTTTCTTCCAGATCAGCTTGTGAAGCGAATTTCTTGGCCATTGTTGATGTCCCTCTGTTGCATGCAATCAGTTCCGGCACTGGTTGTGGCCGGACAATCCTGTGTTGAATGATAGTGTGCCAGAAAGCGCCGTCTGAGTCTGTCCTCACAGGAAAGGACAAACCGGCTAGCGGGGATGAGCGGTTCGGTCCACAGCGTCGAGACAGATTCCGAACAATTCGTTCTGAGTGGCGATGCCCAGCTTTGCATAGGCGCGCTTGCGGTAGGTGGCGACGCTGGTGGGCGCAATGTCGAGATCAAGGCTGATCGCCTCGGTGGTATAGCCGAGCAGAATGCGTGCGCACACCTCGCGCTCCCGCGCCGTCAGACGGTCGAAGGGTGGCACCGCCCGTCCGATTACGGAATGGACCAGAGACTGGGCGCCGCCGCCTGTGGTTGCAGCGTGTTGCGACTCGTGCCCGAATGACTGCGCGCGGCGCAGTCGGTAGTGCGATCCGATCAGACTGGTGACGAGGGGCAGCACCTTGTTCAGTCGGGCGCGGTCTTCCTCTGAAAACTTGCCAGAGCCGCCCATGCGGTAGAAATTGCAATAGACCACCCCTTCCTTGAGCCGGGTGACGGCGGCGGCCTTGTCGATCAGGTCGACCCGGTCGAAGAAACGTTTGCGGTAGTCTCGGTTGTAATGGCCCTCGAAGTCGGGCGGGCTGAGCTCCACAAAGGGGGAAGACGTGTCCCGGCTGAGGTTCTGAACCGCCTGAAAATTGGGGTCCTGGGCGTAGTATCCCGAGATATAATCGTGCGCCAGGGTTTCCGCCTCGTCCGCCGGCATTTTGGTGGAGGTGAACAGGTGGCCGGCGTGGCCCTGAGGATCGAACGTAAAGACCGCGCAGTGATCCACCGGCAGAATCCGGTTGAGAAGCGCCATCAGTCGGCTTTCGAACGCGTCGTCGCCCAGCGCCATGGATACGGCGGCCACATCGTCGAGCCAGTCGGGCACCGAATTGGCGTGTGTCAAGGACGTGTGTGTCTGGTCGGCCATGGTGTTATTCTAGGCCGGAATGGTTGTGGGGCGCAATTTATCGGGGATGATTGCCGAGGTCCACCTCCCGCTCGCCCGCTTGTTCAAACACCATGGTTCGCACGCTGTCGCCGCATTCCACATTGATCTGGTTTACCTGGCCAGGAAATCGTTCGAACAGCAGCGCATTGTACACCCTGACTACAGCCCGAAAGTCGGCGTTGGGAAGCTCCTGGTAAGTCATTACCAGGTCACCGTTGATTTCCGAGCCGACCCAGTTCAGGGGCATGTTTTCGCCACGGGCGTCCGACAGCGAGAAACGGTCGGCCACATACCGCGCCACTGCGTCGTCATCGCCCGGGCCGCCCATCGCCACGTCAAGATCATGGG
>RFJA01000214.1 GCA_003695065.1 Alphaproteobacteria bacterium | reverse complement strand
GCTTCCCGGCTTCAAGGTTACGGCGGAAATTGCGCGGCTGCGCCATGCCACCGAAGGGGTGACTCTGATCTCCCCACCGCCGCACCACGACATCTATTCGATCGAGGATCTGGCCCAGCTCATTTACGACCTCAAGCAGATCAACCCGGACGCCCGGGTCTGCGTCAAGCTGGTCTCGGCCGCCGGAATCGGCACCATTGCCGCCGGGGTGGCAAAGGCCAAGGCCGACGTGATCAACATTTCAGGCCATTCGGGTGGCACCGGGGCAAGCCCGCAGACCAGTATCAAGTACGCCGGCACACCCTGGGAAATGGGCCTTGCCGAAGTGCACCAGGTGCTGACCCTGAACAAGTTGCGCGACCGGGTGACGCTTCGGGTCGACGGCGGATTCAAGACCGGCCGCGATGTGGTGATCGGGGCGCTTCTGGGTGCCGAGGAATTCGGCGTGGGCACCGCCTCACTGGTCGCCATGGGCTGCATCATGGTACGCCAGTGTCATTCCAACACCTGCCCGGTGGGTGTGTGTACCCAGGACCCGAAACTGCGCGAAAAGTTCGTCGGTACGCCGGAAAAGGTCGTCAACCTTTTCAGTTTCATCGCCGAAGAAGTGCGCGAGATACTGAGCCGCCTTGGCGTGCGCTCTCTGGAAGAGATTGTCGGGCGCTCCGACCTGTTGAGCCAGGTCAGCCGTGGCGCACCGCATCTTGATGACCTGGACCTGAACCCGCTCCTGACCCGCGCCGACGGCATCGTCGGCGAACGCCAGAAAAAGGCGGTTTATCGCAATCCGGTACCGGATACGCTGGACGCCCGCATGGTCGAAGACGCCAAGGCGGTCTTCGAACGGGGTGAGAAGATGCAGCTCACCTATTCGGTGCGCAATACCCAGCGCGCCATCGGTACCCGGTTCTCGTCGCACATCGTGCGCCGCTTTGGAATGGACGGGCTGAAACCCGGACATATCACCGTGCGGCTGCGTGGATCCGCCGGTCAGTCATTGGGCGCGTTCGCGGTTCAGGGCCTGAAGCTCGAAGTGTTCGGCGACGCCAACGACTATGTTGGAAAGGGCCTGTCGGGTGGCACCATCGTGGTGCGGCCGATGACCTCAAGCCCGCTGGAGAGCCAGAACAACACCATCATCGGCAACACCGTTCTGTACGGCGCCACGGCCGGCAAACTGTTTGCCGCCGGTCAGGCGGGCGAACGGTTTGCGGTACGCAACTCCGGGGCCACCGTGGTGGTCGAAGGCTGCGGCGCCAATGGCTGCGAATATATGACCGGGGGTGTCGCCGTGATTCTGGGAAGCGTGGGCGACAACTTCGGGGCCGGGATGACCGGCGGCATGGCCTTCGTTTATGACGAGGAGGGCACCTTCCTGACCCACGTCAATCATGACAATATCGAGGTGGATCGCCTCGGGTCGCAATACTGGGAAGGTGTGCTCAAGTCGCTGATCGAGGAACATGTGGCGGAGACCCAGTCGCATTACGCCGCCAACATCCTTGCCAACTGGGACCAGACCCGCAAGCTGTTCTGGCAGATCTGCCCCGAGGAAATGCTCGACAAACTGGAGCATCCCCTGAAGGATGACGAACACAGGGACGTGGCCATCGCCGAGTAGCCGGTGTCCCGGCTAGCCGGGACCTCGGACGGCGCCAGCCCGAGCGGAGAAGACGTCTTTTCCGCTCTGTTCTGGCGCTTTTTCTTCGGCTAAACTCGCCGTCATGCGCGTGCTGTTTCATAGCTGGTTCTGTCCGTTTTCCCGCAAAATACGCATCATGCTTGCCGAAAAGGGGCTTGAGTGCGAGTTGCGGGTGGAAAAGACGTGGGAGCGGCGCACCGAATTCCTGATGATGAACCCAGCCGGTACTGTACCGCTGCTGCTGGAAGAAGACGGTACCATCGTGGCCGACAGCTACGCCATTGCCGAATATCTGGAAGAAGTCTATCCCGAAGTACCGCTGATGGGACCGACCCCGGTCAACCGGGCCGAAGTGCGGCGGCTGTTGACCTGGTTCGACGTCAAATTCAACCGCGAGGTGACCCAACACCTGGTCAGTGAAAAGGTCATGAAGCGCTTTCTCGGCATGGGGCAGCCCGATTCAAGCGCGATCCGGGCTGCCGCCCACAATATTCGCGCCCATCTCGACTACATCGGCTATCTCGCCGACCGGCGGGAGTGGCTTGCCGGCAAAAACTTCTCCGTTGCCGACATTGCCGCTGCCGCCCATCTGTCGGTGGCCGATTATTTGGGCGGCGTACCGTGGGAGGTGAATGACACCGCCAAGACCTGGTACATGCGGGTAAAGTCGCGCCCCAGCATGCGCCCGGTACTGAAGGATTTTGTCGCCGGGCTGCGGCCACCCAAGCACTATGCACAGCTTGATTTCTGAACGGGCCAAAGCGGAGGGATTTGACCTCGTAGGCATCGCCCGCGCCGACTCCATCCCCGAGGCCGGGGCACGCCTTGACGCCTTTCTCGATGCGGGCTTTGCCGGCGACATGATCTGGATGGCCGAAAAAGCCGACCGGCGGCGCGCGCCCACGGCTCTCTGGCCGGAGGTCAAGAGCGTCATCATGCTGGGCCTGAATTACGGCACCGACCTCGACCCGCTGGAACGCCTTGAAGACCGGAGCCGGGGCGTCATTTCGGTCTATGCGCTGGGCCGCGACTATCACGACGTGGTCAAGAAAAAACTGAAGCGGATAGCCCGCTGGCTGATTGCGGAATACGGCGGCGACGTCAAGGGGTTTGTCGACACGGCACCGGTGATGGAAAAACCGCTGGCCGAGGCCGCCGGCATTGGCTGGCAGGGCAAGCATACCAATCTGGTCACCCGCACGCGCGGTTCATGGACCTTCCTTGGCGCCATTTTCACCACGCTCGACCTGGAACCAGACGGCGCGGAAACAGATCACTGCGGGAGGTGCCGGCGGTGCCTGGACATTTGCCCGACCGGGGCCTTTCCCGCCCCCTACCAGCTCGACGCGCGGCGTTGCATTTCCTACCTCACCATTGAGCACAAGGGCCACATCCCGCGCGAATTCAGGCAGCCCATGGGCAACCGCATCTATGGCTGCGACGATTGCCTGGCGGTCTGCCCGTGGAACAAGTTCGCGCGAATCTCCCGGGAGGCAAAACTTGCGCCCCGACCAGAGCTGATTGCGCCCGACCTGGCCGACCTCGCCCGCCTTGACGACGCCGGGTTTCGCGCCCTCTTTTCCGGCTCTCCCATCAAGCGACTGGGCCGTGACCGCTTCGTGCGCAATGTGCTGATCGCCATCGGCAACAGTGGGAACACCAGCCTCGCCGATGCCGCCAAGGACCTTCTCGACGATCCCTCCCCGCTGGTGCGCGCCATGGCGGTGTGGGCGCTCGGGCAGTTGCTCGATGGCGACGAGATTACAAAACTGTCAGAACACCATATGCCCTGTGAGGCCGACGACGCAGTGCGCAGCGAATGGGCCGCGCTCAGGGACCGTGGGCTTAAGGATCAGCGCGCATAAGCTCCAGGTTGTCGAGCGCCAGTTCGCCTTCTTCTGTCCCGGGATACAACTCCGCCACTCGCTCCCAGTCACGCCGCGCGGCGGCGTCATCGCCCTCGATGCGGCGCAGATTGCCCCGCTCCAGGAGCGCCGCGGCATTGTCCCCGTCAATGGCGAGAGCGCGGGCCAAATCATAGTCGGCGGCCGCGAACCGGCCGAGATGGCGGTGCGCTGCGGCGCGCAGCACATAGAGATCGACACGACCCTCATCAAGCGCCAGCGCCGCGCTCAGATCCTCCACCGCCTGCTGCCAGTTCCCCTGAAATGCAGAGACCCGGGCACGGTCCCGATAAACCTCGATCCGTTTGGTGCTGTCGCTCACCGGCAACGCCGCCAGAGCCTCACTGAGTGCCCGATAGGCGCGGTCAGGGAGCCGCGCCAGGATCCAGGCGTCGGCCGCCTGCGTCAGAAGGGACACCCGGAGATCGGGCCCGCCATCCGCGCCCAGCGCGTCCAGTCCCTTGCGCATGGCCATATCGCGTGCCGCTTCTTCCAGCCACTCGGCCCCTTCCGCCGGCCGCTCAAGCGCGATCAGGGCCAGCGCCAAGCAATGTTTGGCCGGAACCCCGCCCTCGTTTTCAAGCCACAGTTCGGCCGCCCGGCGCGCCACATCCGGTTCGCTTGCAACCCGCGCGACACACGCCTTGTAACGGGCCGCATCGGGTTGGGCGAGACCGGCATAGGGATTGTCCACCGCCAGTGCGGGGGCCGACACAAGAAACACAATGAGCATGGCAATCAGCGGCATGACCAGACCGGTTCTCTCCAAGGGGTCTCTTGCCCGAGGGTACGGGCGGGCGGTAGAGTGCAGGACAACAGCCATCCTTGCAACCGCTATTGCCACCTGAAAGATTCTCATGTCGGGCACACTGTTTTGTTTTGGCCTTGGATATTCCGCGCTCAGGCTTGCCTGCGCACTGACCCGCGAAGGTTGGGATGTTGCGGGCACCTGCCGCACCGAAGAAAAGCGCGCGGAGCTTGAGGCCGAGGGCATCACCACCTACCTGATGAACCATTCCGAACAGCCCGACCCGTCAGTGTTCGATGCTGCCACCCATGCTCTTGTGTCCATCCCGCCGGACGCGGACGGCGACCCGGTAGCCCGAACGTTCGGCGACCCTCTGGCACGGTCCGAGCGACTGCAATGGCTCGGCTATTTGTCGACCACCGGCGTCTATGGCGACAAACAAGGCGGCTGGGTCGACGAGAACACGCCCGTCGACCCCAACACCGAGCGCGGCGCGCGGCGTGTCGCGGCGGAACGGGCGTGGTTGGCGCTCTACCAAACCCAAGGTCTGCCCGTTCATATCTTCCGGCTGGCCGGAATCTATGGGCCGGGACGCAACCAGCTTGAATCCGTGCGCGCCGGAAACGCGCGTCGTATTGTCAAGCCGGGCCAGTTTTTTTCACGCATCCATGTGGACGACATCGTTCGGGTGCTACGCGCCTCCATGGCGCACCCGCGACCGGGGGCAGTCTATAACGTCTGCGATGACGAGGCCGCGCCGCCCCAGGATGTGGTTGCCTACGCTGCGCAATTGCTGGGCGTGGACGCGCCGCCGGAAATTCCCTTCGAAGAGGCCAGGCTGACGCCCATGGCCCGCAGCTTCTACGCCGACAACAAGCGGGTGCGCAACGACCGGATCAAGACGGAACTTGGTGTAAGCCTTGCCTATCCCACCTATCGCGAAGGCCTTGAGGCACTGGTCCGAACACTCGCCTCAGAACGCGCATAGGTCGTCGACCGCGGCACAAATCCGGTCAATGTCGGCGGGCTCCGACAACCGATGGTCACCATTCTTGACCAGCGTGACCGTGACATCCTCGCTTTCCAGCCTGTCCGCCAGCCTGAGCGCCGTCTGCCATGGCACGTCGGCATCCTGCATGCCGTGCAGCAGACGCACCGGAACATGAATTGCCACCGGCCTGTCCAGCAGAATGTGGTCGCGCGCTTCCTCGATCAACCGGTAGGTGATGACATAAGGTTCGTCACTGTACTCTGACGGCTCCTCGATAAAGCCCTCGGACTGCAGAATGCTGCGCTGCTCCTCGGAATAGCGCTCCCACATCAGATCACGGGTGAAATCCGGCGCCGCGGCAATCCCCACGACCCCGACAACCCGTTCGGGTCGGGCGAGCGCCGCCAGGAGCGCAATCCAGCCGCCCATGCTGGAACCGACCAGCACTTGCGGCCCTTCGGCCAGCCTGTCAAGCACCGCGATTGCGTCATCGCGCCAGCGACCGATGGTGCCGTCACGAAACCGGCCGGACGATTGGCCGTGACCCTGATAGTCAAATCTGATAAAAGCCCGACCGTGCGCCCGGCAATGGGCTTCGAGTGCGGTCGCCTTGGTCCCGGTCATATCCGACATGAACCCGCCAAGGAATATCACGCCGGGGGAGTTCCCCTCGATTTTGTGGTAGGCGATGACGCTGCCGTCCTCAAGCGCAAGCGCCTGCGGCGCCATGTTATCGGTCATCTGAGAATCCCCTGTCATGAACAACCCATCTGAGCCCTCTAAAGGAAATCCGCCGGTTTGCCAACCGCTGGCGGTGTGCCAGATCGTGCCGCGACTGGACGAAGGCGGGGTGGAACGCAATGCGGTGGACGTGGCGGTGGCGGTGGTCAAGGCCGGGGGACGGGCCCTCATCGTGTCCGAAGGGGGGCGCCTGGTGCCCGAACTGCTGCGGTCCGGTGGCGAACACCTGGAAATGAAGCTCGCGACCGGGGGGACGCTGGCGCGGCACTGGCTGGGATTCAAGCTTGGCAGGATCCTGAGGCAAGATGGCTTTACTCTCGTTCACGCCTTCACCTTGGCGACCACGGCGCTGGGCGCGACCGCTGCCCGTCGTGCTGGCGCCCGGATGGTGGCCACCTGCCACGGCCTCGTACAGCAAGAGCAAGGCGATAGCCGGAACTGGTGGAAACCGGTCGCCAGCGCCATGCGTGTCATCGCGGCCTCGGACCATGTGGCCGCCCGACTCGTCAATGAACATGGTCTCGATGCGGACCGCGTTGTCACCATTCCGCCGGGCATCAACCTGGCCCGCTTCAATCCGGCCGCGGTCAAGGCCGACCGGTTCATCAAACTGGCCCAGCGCTGGCTGCTGCCGGACGGCGTTCCGTTGATCCTGATGCCGTCACGACTGGTGCGCGACAAGGGGCATCTGGGGCTGATCGAGGCACTGACCCACTTGGAAAACCAGCCCTTCATCTGCCTGCTCGCGGGAGACGAAACCGTGGACGACGGCTACCGCGCCGAAGTCGAGGCCGCCATCACCGCGAAGGGTCTTGCCGGCAAGGTCCGGCTGGTCGGCTATTGCGAGGACATGCCCGCCGCCTATATGCTGGCTGACGTCGTGGTGACACCCGACGTCGTGTCTGGAGCGTTCAACCGGGTTGGCGCCGAGGCACTGGCCATGGGCCGGCCGGTGATCGTCAGCGACAGCG
>RFJA01000213.1 GCA_003695065.1 Alphaproteobacteria bacterium | reverse complement strand
GGTCACAGGTAGTGGCCGCTGCGTTTTTTCTTGGTGGCGAGATAGCCTTCATTGTGCCGGTTGCTGGGGAAAGCGTGAGGCACCCTCTCGACCACCGTTATCCCGCAGGCCTCCAGACCAGCCACCTTGTCCGGGTTGTTGGTCATCAGCCGGACCTTGTCAAAACCCATCGCCCTGAGCATCTGCGCTGCCGGCTCGAACAGTCGCTCGTCAGCGAGAAAGCCGAGCCGTTCATTGGCGTCCACCGTGTCGAACCCCTGGTCCTGCAGGCTGTATGCCCTGAGCTTGTTGATCAGCCCGATGCCCCGTCCTTCCTGGGCCAGGTAAAGCACCACACCGCCCCCCGCCCTGTTGATCTCGGCAATGGCCCCGCGCAACTGATCGCCGCAATCGCACTTGAGGGAGCCCAGCAGGTCACCGGTGAAGCATTCCGAATGGATTCGTGCGAGCACCGGGTCGTGTGGACTCGGGTCGCCGATCACAATGGCGAGATGCTCGATGCCGCCGGCGGGCGGTCGAAACGCGATGATGCGCGTGTCTTCGGCGTCGGCCAGAGGGACTCGGGCGGCTGCTACGCGGGTCAGGGCCGAGGCGGCTGCCCGTTCGTAGGAGAATATCTCGTCGGCTTCCACATAAAGCAGGTCATGATCCCTGGCCCAGCGCCACGGGTCTTTTGCGGGCAGCGTTGCCGCCACGGCCGCCGGCAGCAGACGCGCCACCTTGGCAAGCGCGATGGCGGCATGGTGTGCTGTGGTCAGCGCCTCGTCCGACTTGCGAAAGGGACCCTTCAGGGGTGTCGCCAGGTCGTCGGCCGGGTCCACCACCGGTTCAAGCCCTTCGTTGCGCATGTGGTCGTCGATGCGGATCAGCAGCACATCTTCTCCGGTGGGGTTGATGTGCAGAACCGCCGCCCGGTTGGCGGTGATCGCCAGCACCGGAACGGTCCCGGTCAGGGCCTGCAGGTGGTCCAGCGTGGCCGGTATCACGGTTTCGGCCGCTGCAACCACCAGGGCGCCGTCGCCGGCGCCGATCACCACCGGGATGTTGCGCCGCATTTCCGCGGCGGCGCGGTCCACGTGAACGATGGTCTGTTCGGCTGTGTTCCGGTAGCGGGTCAATACGCGGCACTCCAGAGTTTCAGGGTTTGGCTTCCGCCCTCGCGGGCGCTATATATCATAGTCGGCAATACGAGGAATATGAAATGGCCGCATCCAAGCATCTCCTGCTGGTGGACGACGATGAGGATCTGCGCGCGTCCCTTGCCGAACAACTGGCAGCGACAGAGGAAGAATTTGCCACCACCGAGGCTGACAGCGCGGCCCGCGCCCTTGAAGCCGTACAGGACAAGACCACCGGATTCGATCTGATCCTTCTTGATCTTGGATTACCGGATCAGGATGGCCGGGAGCTTTGCCGGCGATTGCGGCGGGCTGGCATCAAGGTGCCGGTGATCATGCTGACCGGCGCCGACACGGATGCCGATACCATCCTCGGCCTTGAAGCGGGCGCCAACGATTATGTCACCAAACCGTTCAGGTTCCCGGTGCTGCTGGCACGCATCCGCGCCCAGTTGCGCCAGCACGAATTGAGTGAAGACGCCGTCTTCCCGGTTGGTCCCTATACCTTCAAACCGGCGGCGAAACTTCTGGTTGACGGCGAGACCAACCGAAAGGTGCGGCTGACCGAGAAGGAAACCGCTATCCTCAAGTACCTGAAGCGCGCCGAAGGCAGGGCGGTGGGTCGGGACAAGCTGCTGGACGAGGTCTGGGGCTACAACGCGGGGGTCAATACCCACACCCTGGAAACTCACATCTACCGACTGCGTCAGAAAATCGAGGTCGACCCGGCAGACCCCAGGATTCTGGTCACCGAGGGTGGTGGATACAGGCTGGGCGTGTAGCGTCCCGCCTGGAACCCGTCAATGCCGGTGCGCGACACCGGCGCCAGTGGGAATGCGGGTATTGTCCACCAGGTCCCGCACGCTTTCCGGTGGCGGGGCGCTGAACTTGGCGACCACGCCCGCGACTGCAAAATTGATCACCATGCCGATACTGCCGATGCCTTCAGGCGAGATGCCGAACAGCCAATGGTCAGCGGTATTCTGCTCGGGCACGATGAATTTGAACCAGACGATGTAGGCGAAGGTGAAGGCAAGGCCCGAGACCATGCCGGCGATGGCTCCTTCGCGGTTCATGCGCCGGAAGAAAATGCCAAGAAAAATGGCCGGGAACAGGGACGCCGCGGCAAGCCCGAAGGCAAAGGCCACCACCTGGGCCACGAAGCCCGGCGGGTGGATCCCGAGGTAGCCGGCGACTACGATTGCGGTGGCCGCGGCAAGGCGGGCGTACAGCAGTTCCTGCTTCTCGGTGATGTCGGGCTTGATGGTCTTTTTCAAGAGGTCGTGGGAGATGGCGGTGGAGACCACCAGCAGCAGGCCCGCGGCGGTCGACAGCGCGGCGGCAAGCCCTCCCGCGGCCACGAGCGCGATCACCCAATCGGGTAACCGGGCAATCTCCGGCGTGGCCAGCACCATGATGTCACGGTCCACATAGACCTCGTTGGCGCTGCCGTTGGCCGGGTTTGCAAGGAGTCGCTCCCCATGGGGGCCGACCCCCCCGGCAAAGGCTGGCTTGCCGTCAAACGCGGCGCCCGGCCCATACTGGATCCGTCCGTCACCGTTCTTATCAAGCCAGCCGATGAGCCCCAGTTCTTCCCAGTTTCTGAACCAGGATGGTGTCGCCGTGTAAGGTGTGCCGTGGATGGTGTCGATGAAATTGGCGCGGGCGAAGGCCGCCACCGCGGGCGCGGTGGTATAAAGAAGCGCGATGAATATGAGCGCATAACCGGCCGAAAGGCGCGCGTCGGAGACTTTGGGCACGGTGAAGAATCGCACGATCACATGGGGCAGGCCGGCGGTGCCCACCATCAGTGCCAGGGTAATGGCGAACACGTCGATCATCGACTTGCTGCCGTCGGTGTAGGCACTGAACCCAAGATCGCGAAGCGTTGCGTCCAGTTTCTCCAGCACCGAGAGGCCAGAGCCGTCAGCCAGCGGGGCCCCAAGCCCGAGTTGCGGCACCGGTATGCCGGTGATCAGGAGGGAGATGAAAATGGCCGGCACCATGTAAGCGAAAATCAGAACGCAGTACTGGGCGACCTGGGTGTAGGTGATGCCCTTCATGCCGCCCAGCACCGCATACATGAACACCACTGCCATGCCGACAATGACGCCGGTATTGATCTCTACATCAAGGAACCGCGAGAACACGATGCCGACGCCGCGCATCTGGCCTGCCACATAGGTGAAGGAGATGAAAACCAGGCAAATCACCGCCACCACGCGGGCCGCCTTTGAATAGTATCGCTCGCCAACAAAGTCGGGGACGGTGAACTGGCCGAACTTGCGCAGGTATGGGGCCAGCAGCAGGGCCAGCAGCACATAGCCCCCGGTCCAACCCATCAGGTAGACCGACCCGTCATAGCCGGCAAAGGCAACGATCCCGGCCATCGAAATAAAGGAGGCGGCGCTCATCCAGTCGGCGGCAGTGGCCATGCCGTTGGCCACCGGGTGTACGCCGCCCCCCGCCACATAGAAATCCCGGGTCGATGCGGCCCGAGACCACACCGCGATCCCGATATAGAGTGCGAAGGTGCCAGCGACGAAGATATAGGTGAGTGTCTGCGCGTCCATCACACCCCCCCTAATCATCGTCATCGACGCCATGGCGGCGTTCGATCTTTTTCATCCGCCAGCAATAGACGAAAATCAGGACTACAAAGACGAAAATGGAGCCTTGCTGGGCAAACCAGAAACCAAGCGGGAAGCCACCCAGCATGAAAGCATTGAGCGGCTCGACAAACAGGATGCCGCAGCCGAAAGAGACCAGAAACCAGACAGCGAGCAGGCCGAACAGAAGTCTCAGATTGTCGCGCCAGTAGGCCTGTACCCTGGTCTCGCCCAGGGTTTCACGATCGTGATGGTCGTGGCCGGGTGGGTTGCCCCCTGGGTCGCGTTGATAGACGGAGTCGCCGCCTTTCCCGTTTTTCGGGGTATCAGCCACCCCTTGTCTCCCCTTTTCTCTTTGAAGCCCCTTACTCTCTTACCGAGGGTCGGAGCCGAGCGCAACAGGCGGGGGAGATCAGTCGGGCCGGCGGGTCAGGCAGTCGAAAAGTTCCAGCTCCATATCCGACGCGAGACAATCAAGAATCGGGGGCACCAGTTCGTCGTGAAAACTCGAGTTCTGGTGGGTCTGGAACGCCTGCTCGTCTTTGAAGGTGGCGATCACCACATAGGTGTGGGGCTCGTCGCGCGACTTGATCATGTCATAGACCAGCGTGTCGGGTTCGTGCTCCCAGGTAAGCCGGGCCAGCTTCTGCTGGAGGTCGATGAATTCCTGTTCCCTTTCGGGCTTGACCCGCAGTCTGGCGATAAAAGCGGTCATCCGGTTTTCCTCTGCCCTGATTGTTCCAGTTCGGCGATTAACTGTTCACGCAATTTGAATTTCTGGATTTTGCTGGTCGACATGGGCCAGCTTTCCACGAAGCGCACATAGCGCGGCACCTTGAAGCCCGAAATCTCGCCCTTGCAGAAGGCGATGATCTCTTCTTCGTCCACACGTGCACCGACATTCAGTTCGATGAAGGCGGCCGGGACCTCGACCAGTCGGGGGTGGGGAACGCCCACCACCTGGGCCATCT
>RFJA01000212.1 GCA_003695065.1 Alphaproteobacteria bacterium | reverse complement strand
GTGTTCGCGCTTGTCCGCAAGGGCATAGACCGCGGTCTGGCCGAACTGGAAGAGAAGGCGCTCAATATTGGCACACCGGCGGAGGGCGGGTACGCGGTGCCCGAAGATCTCGACCGGCGCATCGACTCGCTTCTCAAGGATGTCTCCCCCATCCGCGCCGTCGCCAACGTGGTGCGGATCGGCTCGTCCAGCTACCGGAAACTGGTGAGCCTGTCCGATGCGGCTTCCGGCTGGGTCGGCGAGACCGCCGCGCGGCCCGAGACCGGCGCTCCCACCTTCGCCGAAGTGGTGCCTCCCCTCGGCGAGATCTACGCCAACCCGGCGGCGACCCAGGCCATGCTGGATGACGCCTTCTTTGATGTGGAAAGCTGGCTGGCCGAGGAACTGTCCACCGAGTTCGGGGTCCAGGAGGGTACCGCCTTTGTCACCGGCGACGGCACCGCCAAGCCCAAGGGCTTTCTGACCTACCCAACCAGTGCGGCCGATGACAGCACCCGCGCCTTTGGCACCCTGCAGCATGTGGCGACCGGGGTTTCGGGTGGCTTTCCGGCCACCAATCCCGCCGACATTCTGATCGACCTGGTGCATGCGCTGCGGCCGGTCTACCGTCATGGCGCGGTCTTTGCCATGAACACCGGGACGTTGTCCGAGATTCGCAAGTTCAAGGATGCCGACGGTAACTATCTGTGGCGTCCGGGGCTTGCCGATGGCGCGCCGGCAACTCTGATGGGCTACCGGGTGATCGAGGCCCAGGACATGCCCGAGGTGGCCGCCGACAGCCTGTCGGTCGCCTTCGGCAACTTCCAGCGCGGCTATACCATCACTGACCGCACCGGCGCGCGGCTTTTGCGCGACCCGTTCTCCAACAAGCCGTTCGTGCATTTCTACACCACCAAGCGTGTGGGCGGCGGCGTGGTCAATTCCGAAGCCATCAAGCTTCTGAAGTTCGCGCTTTAAGGCGTCTGACCCATCACTCCGGGGCGACGGCCCCGGGGTGATCCGTTCCTTTCCTGCCATGGTACCGGACATGAATCGTTTCTACCTTTGCGCCTTTCGCAGCCGGATGGTTGACGGTCAGACCGAATACTATCCGGCGATTCTCGATGTTGCCCCGTCGGTTGTGCAATGGCGTGCCGTCGACCTGCGCACGGACCTCGCCGACCCGGACGCCGCCCTGGTCATGGCCGATACCAATGCACCACAGCATGCGGCGCTGCTGGCGGACCCATCCGTGGAGTATCTGTTCGATGCGTAAAACCCTGACCAGTCAGGACCGGGAGCGCCTCGTCGGGGCCGCCCGGCGGTTTCGCATCCCCGTGTCGGCCGTCGAGGCGTCCGATCAGAATGGGGTGCTGGCGCGTCTGGAAGCTTTGGCGGCGGACCGGGCGCGCGCCCGCGCGGGTGCCCGGCCCGCGGTCCGGCAGGAGGCCGGCTAGATGGTCTGGACCAGTCGCTTTTCGGACAGCTTTACCGAGGCCACCGATACCTGGCTGACCAGCCACACCCCGGACACCGGCTCTGGCTGGTCGTTTGTGGATGGTCCGACCAATGAAGGCCGGGTCTATGCGGCGGATGGTACGCTGGGACATGCATTCGATGGCAACCTGGATGCCCGCATCTACAGTGCAGAGATTGCGGGGACATGGGCGGCCAAGCAGAAGGCCGAGGCGGTGGGCGTCGGCAATTCGAATTCAAAGAAGAAGGTGGCGGTGCGGTGTGGTCAGACCGCCACCGTGGGGCGCTGCTACGAAGCCTATCACAGCAGCGGCGACAAGTTCATAAGGCTTTATCGCCGGGACAGTCCGTCATCAGTCACGCAGATCGGATCGCAGTGGGACAACACCGTCTCCAGCGGCGATGTGATCGGCATTGTCGCCGATGGATCGTCGATCAGCGTGGAGGTGAACGGCGTAACGAAGATCGGTCCGGTAACCGATTCGACCTATGGGGACGGATCGCCCGGGGTGGTGCTGGAGCCTACCGTTACATCAAGCGGCATTGATGATTTCGAAGGTTTTGATGAGGCCGTGGGGGGTGGGGCGACCCTTGGCCCTGCCGATGGCAACCACGGGCACGCTGCCGACCCGGTGGTTCTGGGGCAGGTTCACGGGCTTGGTGTCGCCAGGGCCGCCCACGACCATCCGGTTGAATCTGCCACGTTCGCGCAGACCCATGTTGTCGGTCCGGGTCGGACTCTGCACGGCCACACCGCGGACAGCGGGGCGCTGACGTCCGGGGACTCGATCGTCGTTCAGCCAGCGGCCCATCAGCATGGCGCCGATCTGGCGAACCTTGGTCAGGGGCATTTTCTGGGCGTCGCCTCGGCGCGCTCGCTTCATTTAGGCGCGGCGGCAGTCCTGGTCGCGCACAGCGAAATCCTTGTCGCTGACGCGCACCATGACTTTGCCAGCGCCAACACGACGTTCAACACCGGCACCACCGGCGTGCCGAACGAGCGCATGATCATTCCCGGCCCGCCGGCGCGCATCCTCGCGACCGGGGCCGATCACCGAACCCTTTCATCAAAGAGGTAAGACATGGCCAAAAAGGTTGACGACAGCGTTCTCGACGCGGCGCTCGACGCGCTCAAGAACAATTGCAACATGATGACCGCCTGTGCCGGTGAACCCGCCAGCTACGCAGAAGGGGTGGAGCCGGCAGCGTGGCAGGCCTCCACCGCCTACGGACTGGGTGAAGTGGTGCGCCCGGTGACGCGGAACGGTTTCAATTACGAATGCACCACCGCGGGCACCTCCGGCGCGTCGGAACCGACCTGGCCGACCACGCCCGGCACTACGGTCAACGACGGCACTGTGGTCTGGACCGCCCGTACCGCCCGGCAACTGGCGGACGTGGCCATGAGCGGCACGGACTTTACCCATGCCGACGGCGATACGTCGGGTCGCAAAACCACGGTCGGTTCGAAGTCCGGCATTACTGTGGACGCCAGCGGTACCGCCGACCATGTGGCGCTTCTCGACACCACCAACAGAACGCTTCTCTATGTAACCACCGCCACATCACAGGTGCTGACAGCGGGCAATACGCTGACCATCAATGCCTGGGACGTGGAAATCGCGGACCCGTCGTAACAGGAGCGTTCTCATCAAGGATCCGGACGCGACGCTCGATTATGGCGTCGACTGGTCGGACTACCTCGAGGCGGGCGAAACATTGACCATGTCGAGCTGGTCAGCCACGCCGGCGGGCGAACTGGCTCTCACGGGCGAAGCGAACGGCGCCAGTTCCGCCAGCGTGGTTGTCGCCGGTGGAACCCGGGGGCGGGTCTATCGCCTTACCAATCGGGTCACCACCAGCGCTGGCCGCACCGACGAGCGCAGCATCACCATCCGGGTTGAGCACAGATGACTAATCTCCTGCCACTGACCGGGCCCGTGGAGGAACCGGTCACCATCGCCGAGGCGCGCGCCTATCTTCGGCTCGACGGGGACGATGACAACGCCGTCGTCGCCGCCTGCATCATGGCGGCGCGCCAGGCCTGTGAAAGCTATACCGGCCGCAGCCTGATCAGTCAGACTTGGCAGTTGTACCTGGATCGCTGGCCGGAAGGCGCCATCATATTGCCCCGTCCGCCACTGCAATCGGTGACGTCAATCACCGTCTATGACGCGGACGGTGGTGCGACGGCGCTCGACCTCGGCGATTTCTGGGTCGACAGTGCCGCCGCACCGGCGCGGCTGTTGGCAAAGTCGGCGACCGTTCTGCTGCAACCGGGCCGCCGCCTTGGCGGTATCGAAATCACCTACGATGCGGGATACGGGGATAGCTGGAATGACGTGCCCCAGGCGCTCCGGCAAGGCATTCTGATGGCGGTCGCCAACTTCTATGAACACCGCGCCGCAGACAGCGCCGCCGGCCTGCCGGCACCCATCGCTGCCTTGTGGCAACCCTACCGTGTGGTGCGGTTATGACCCGGGGGCAGCCCAATATTGGTGCGATGCGCCATCGGGTCGCGCTGGAGCAGGCCGTGGACGTGCCCGGCGCAGGTGGGTCGGCGGCGCGAACCTGGGCGGTGCTCGGAACCGTATGGGCGGAAATTCTGCCCGAGCGCGCCGCCACCCGGCAGCGCCATGGCCGCACAGAAATGCAGGTGACGCACCGTGTTCGCACGCGCTTCCGGGCCGGCCTGAAGGCCGCCGACCGCATTGTGCTGGGCTCCCGCACTTTCCGGGTGCTCGGCGTTGTCGATGTGGGTGAGCTGCGCCGGGTGCTGGAGTTTGCTTGCCGCGAGGATCTGCCCCGATGATAAGGATCGATGTTACCCGCAGTGCGCGTTCAGCCGAGATCGGCGGACAGGTGACCGAGGCCGCCGCCCGTGCCCTTGAGGACGGTGCCGCGGCAATTGTGCGCGAGGCGCGTGTGCGCGCCGGCGGTGGCACTCTCGCCCGCAGCATTTCGGCGGACGCCGGCAGCGATCCGCTGGTATGGGATATCCGGGCCAGCGCACCCTACGCCCGGTTCGTGGAGTTCGGCACACGACGTATGGCGGCGCGACCCTATCTTGGGCCAGCGGCGCGGCTCGTCTGGCCGCGTCTGATGGCGGCACTGAGGCGGATCATCAAAGGGGACGGCACATGACCGAGGCGAGCTGGCCTTTGCACAAGGCAATTTTCGACGCGCTTGTTGCTGATGCCGGGCTCGGCGCGCTCGTCACCGGGGTCTACGACCATGTGCCGGCCGAGGCCGTGCTGCCCTATGTGACCCTTGGTCCGGCGTCCGCCACCGACTGGTCGGCGGGCTCGTTCAATGGCCAGGACCATGACATCACTGTGGACGTGTGGTCGGCGGCTCCGGGGCACGGCGAAGCCAAACAGATCATGGCCGCCGTCCATGCCGCGCTTCATCACCGGGATCTGGCGCTGGAAGGTGCGCAGCTCGTGTTGCTGCACTACCGCTTTTCCGATGTTTTCACCGATGCCGATGGCGAAAGCATCCACGGCGTCATGCGCTTTCGCGCACTGACCCACGACTAGTCACTCAACATTCGAAGGAGTAACCCATGGCGGCGGAAAAGGGCCGGGCCTTTGTCCTCAAGATCGGGGATGGCGGTAATCCGGAAACATTCAGCACCATTGGCGGCATGCGCACCACGCAGCTCGCCATCAACAACGAGGTTGTGGACATCACCAACAAGGAGTCGGGTGGCTGGCGCGACCTGCTCGCCGGGGCGGGCGTGCGTTCGGTCACGCTGTCGGGCGCGGGCGTGTTCACCGACAGTGCGGCAGAAATGAGCCTTCAGGCGAAAATACTGGCCGGCTCGTTGGACAACTACGAGGTCGCCTTCGAGTCCGGTGACAGTTTTTCGGGCGCGTTCCAGGCGGTGAGCCTTGAGTATGCCGGCGACCACAATGGCGAGCGGACCTATACGATCCGGCTCGAATCGTCGGGTGCGGTGGTCTTTAACGATGTCTGAAGCTTTGACGGTGTCTGGCGCACCCAACCCCTTGCGCGGCGAGGTGGCAATCACGCTCGGCGGGCGCGCGCAGGTGATGCGCCCCACCTTTGCCGCCATCATGGAAATCGAGGCCGAACTGGGCGGCGTGGTGCCGCTCGCCCGTCGCGCTGCAAAGGGGGAGTTCGGGCTGCGCGATCTCACCGTGGTCATTCGCGCTGGGCTCAACGGGGCGGGCGGGGACGAAACGCTCGAAGATGTGGGCGCTCTGGTTCTTGAAGCCGGGGTTGCCAATGTGACGGCCCCGGTGCGCGACTTTCTGACCAATGTGCTCAATGGCTTGTCCGGGACGTGATGGACGAAGGCGAAATCTGGCGCCGGTACGCGCGCATGGCCATGGGCGTTCTGGGCTGGACCCCGGATACATTCTGGCGGGCGACGCCCACAGAACTCATGCTGGCGGTTGAGGGGCTGAGCGGTGGGGCGCCACCGCCGCCTGCTCCCCTCAGTCGCGAAGAGTTCGAGGCGTTACGCGCGCGCTTTCCCGACCGTTGACCGGAAGCGGTTCGGGTTTATATTGGGCCCATGGCAAAAAAACCTGAACTTCCACGCAAACCGTTGCGCCAGCGTGTCGCCGAGCGGCGCGCCGGCATCAAGCCCGAGGCCGATCAGAAGGCAGAACGGTGGCGCAAGCGCTTCGGCTTTTTCGCCAACATCCTTCAGGGCGTGGCTCTGGTCATGCTGCTCATCTACATGTTCCAGTATCTGATCGGCGATGTGGCGACCATCAGCTACATGATCGTCGGCTTCTATGCCATCCTGTTTGTAATCGGCCGGGCGATCAGGATCGGTCTCGATATCCAGCGCATGACCAAGCGCCACTGACGACCCAAGTCAGATCAGTTCAACCAGGGCCCGGACATCCGGGCCTTTTCTTTTTTCAGGAGAAATCAGGCGATGGCGGAAACCGTTCTCGACAGTCTCGTGGTGCGCATCGGCGCCGACGTGGCCGGGTTGGAACGCGGGCTCGACAGCGCGACCGACAGTCTCGGTGAGGCCGCCGACAGGGCCGCCGGACGTATGACGTCCGCGTTCGAGCGCATGGCCCGCAATGGCTCGTTCTCGTTCGAGACCCTGAAATCCAATGCCCTGGCGGCGCTTGCCGAGATTGCCACGGCGGTCCTGACTTCGGGGCTGGAGCGTCTCCTGGGCGGGCTGTTTGGGGGTGGCGGGTTGCGCCCGCCCCATTCCACCATCTTTGTCCCCGGCCGGGCGGGGGGCGGCGCTGTGGCGCCGGATCGCCCGTTCCTGGTGGGCGAGCGGGGCCCCGAAGTGTTCATTCCCCACACCGCCGGTCGGATCAATCCGGACCCGGGTCTGGCCGGGCGATCCAGTGCCACCATCGCGCCGTCGATCACCGTTAATGTCACGGGTGTGCGCGAGGAACGCGACCTCAATCACAGTGCAACCCAGGTGGCGCTGGCGGTGAGCCGCGCCCTCAACCAGGCGCGCCGCGGACTTTGAAGGCAGGGAAGGGGGAGGTTCATGTATTGGCTGGCAAGCGCCGCCGACCAGCGGGAGCGGGCGTTCATCAAGCGCTTCAATCCCATGTACTGGACGGTGAATTTCCCGCGCCCGATGATGGGGTCGGTGATCGACACGGCAGCGGACGCGCTCAGTGTCAAATGCATCTTCTACAAGCATGATGATCTGGCCGGGCTGATCTGGGAATCGGTGGACAACTACGACCACCCGCTTCTTGCGTACGAGACGGTCAACGACTACTCCGGGGTCATTCTCAGCTTCCGCTGGCAGTCCACCAATATCCGCGGTCTCGACGAGATCAACGGGCCGACCCTGACCATCGAGGGCCGGGACGCCCAGGGAGCGCCCAAGACCTGGTTCGTCCGGTTGTGGAACTATGCCAATGGCGCCCCGGATGACGCGGTGATCACGCTCGACTTTGATGATCTGGAAGGCGGCTTCACGCTGCCCCAGGATTCCGATCCGGTGTGGCCCGGCGACATCGACCGTATCTTCATCAGTCTGGTGCCGCCCGACTATGACCCGAACAACCCGGGCCCCATCGAGCCGAGCCCCGGCGTCTATACACCCGTGGCTGGCGAGCTGACGATCACTGACCTGGTGATTGACGGGCCCAACAGCACGCTTGCCATCGGCGACGCCTTCGTCGTGCCCCACGGTCTTGCCATGGCAAACGGCTATGACGACACCTTCAATGTTACGCCGGCCCGGGTCATGCGCAATACGGTGCAACTCGGTTATCGCGACTGGATCGACCATTATGTGGGGATGAGCCACTATTACACGCTGGCCTGGGATCCGGGCGAAGGGCGGTTCATCGTGGACCCGGCGGCCGGCCTGAATCCGGTCGCTGCCGCCTGGCACACCGACTTTTTCACCCGCGCCCAGACCTTCGGTTTCAAGGTGGTCATCTCGCTTTCCTATGAGCTGCTCGACGCCAATGCCCCCTCCGACTGGAAACAGCGTGACCACGCGGGAAATCCGGCGCTTACCGGCTGGTCGCCACCCTCGACCCTGATCGCGCCCACCAACACGGCTGCGCTGGCGTATCTGCGCGACATTTTCCTTGAACTCGCCGCCATTCAGAACGGGCTTGGCGCCGATATCATCGCGCAAATCGGCGAACCCTGGTGGTGGTACAATTTCACTGCAAATGACGAACCCTGTTTTTACGACGACACCACCACCGCGCTCTACACATCCGAGACCGGCAATCCGGTGCCCACCAAACACCTGAATATCCATGAGACACCGACCAGCGCCCAGCAGGACTATCTCGACTGGCTCGGCGGCAAACTCGGTGCTTCCACGCTGTGGTTGCGTGATCAGATCAAGGCAAGCTATCCCGGCTCGGACGTGACGCTTCTCCTGTTCACCCCGCAGGTTCTGAACCCGGCTGCGCCAATGCTGAAGGACGTCAATTTCCCGGCCACCGACTGGGTCTTCCCGGCCTTCGATTTCCTGCAGGTGGAGGACTATGACCACGTGGTGGCGGGCGACTGGTCGGCCCACGCAGCGGGTCTTGCGGCGGTGGAGGCCGAGCTTGGCTATGGACCAGCCGACAGTCACTATTTCTCGGGCTTCAACCTATTGCCCGAGACCCCTCAGGTCTGGGCCAACATCGACCGCGCCGTCGGGGATGCGCGCGCCCGCGGTTTTGCCGAAACCTTCGTCTGGGCCTATCCGCAGGTGGTCCGCGACGGTTTTGTATATACCCCTGACCAGGAGGACGAGATGAGCGGCTTTCACGAGGTGCAGTTCCCCCCGGCGATCAGTTTCGGCTCCACCGGCGGGCCTGGATTCATGACTACGGTGGCCGAGGCGGCTTCCGGGTGGGAACAGCGCAACATCGAATGGCAGCAGGCCCGGGCGCGCTATGACGTGGGAACCGGCCTCAAGAGCGAAAACGATCTGGCTGACCTGATCGCCTTTTTCCGTGCCCGCTATGGCCGGGCCTACGGTTTTCGCTTCAAGGACTGGACCGATTTCAAGTCCTGTGGACCGGACGCCACACCCGCAGCCACCGACCAGGTGATTGGTACCGGTGACGGGGCGACGACGGTGTATCAGCTCGTCAAGACCTACGCGAGCGGTGCCGAAACCTTCACCCGGACCATCGCCAAGCCGGTTGCGGGAACGGTCACCGTGGCCCTTGACGGGGTGGTCCAGGCCTCCGGCTGGTCGGTGGACACAACCACCGGCATGGTCACGTTCGACACTGCACCCGGTGCCAATGTGGTGATCACGGCCGGTTTCGAGTTCGATGTGCCGGTGCGCTTTGCCGAAGACCGGCTTGGTGTTTCGCTGGAAACCTTCCGCGCCGGGGCAGCGCCGGCCATACCCCTCATCGAGGTGCGGGTCTGATGAAAACCACGACGACAGCTCTTGCAACGCACCTGACGCAGGAGGTTACCCGGCTTGTCACCTGCTGGCGGGTACGCCGCAAGGATGGGGTGGTGCTGGGTTTTACAACCCATGACCGGGCGCTGGAAGTGGAGGGTCTCGTCTACCGCCCGTCGAGCGCCTTTACGCCCACGGCCATCGCCGATTCCAATCGCTTCAATGTGGACAATCTCGATGTCACCGGCGTGTTGTCGTCCGCAGCCATCACGGAGCCAGATTTGCGCAGCGGACTCTATGACGGGGCAGAGGTGCGCATCTTCCTCGTCGACTGGGCCGATCCGGACGGCGGAACCGTCGAATTGCGCCAGGGCTGGATCGGCGAGGTGACGCTAAAGGACGGCGTGTTCGTGGCCGAGGTGCGCGGCCTGATGCAGGCACTGCAGCACACCTTTGGCGCGGCCTATTCGCCCGAATGCCGCGCCGATCTCGGCGACAGTCAGTGCAAGGTCAACCTGTCCGCCTTCACGCTGCAGGGGACCGTGGCCACGGTCACCGACCACCGGCGGTTTACGGCCAGCCCGCTTGGCAAGGCGGATGACTGGTTTGCCTACGGCCTGTTGCGCTGGCTGACCGGAGACAATGCGGGCCGGGCGGTCGAGGTCAAGGCGCAAACCGGCGATGCGTTCGAGCTTTGGGACGCCATGGCGTCCGATATTGCGGTTGGTGATCTGTTCACGGTGCACGCCGGCTGCGACAAACGCTTTTCCACCTGCAAGACCAAGTTCGCCAACGCCATCAACTTTCGCGGCGAACCCCATATGCCCGGCGCCGACGCGGTCTTGGACTATCCGGGCGTGAGGTAGCCTCGGCGCGCGCCCTAATCAGGCGTCCGATTTTTCTTCTGCCTTTTCGGGCGCTGCGTCATTGGCCGCGGCGGTGTCCCCGGCGCCGTCCCCGGCGCCGTCCCCGGCACCGTTGTTGGCCGCCTCGCTCGCACCGTTGTCATTTTTCTGCTTGGGGAAAAGCTGGTCGTGGGCCTTGTTGATCTGGGCGGCAACGGCAGCGACCTGGCTGGCGATTTCCTGCAGGTTGAAGATCTCGCCGCGGAAATAATAGTGCCTCTTTTCCGGGTCGTAGAGACGGTAGATGTGCCGGTCTTCCGGCTGTTTGTCACCCAGCGCCGATTTGGGCCCCAGGAAATCGAAGGCGATGACCTGTTCGCGGCTGGCCTGGATCCAGTCGTCGGTCTTTTCGTCGGCATAGTCCCACAGGT
>RFJA01000211.1 GCA_003695065.1 Alphaproteobacteria bacterium | reverse complement strand
TCGCCAGCGCGGCGATCTTGGGATCGGGGTCGAATTGCAGCTGGTAGACGACGAAGACCATGTCGCGCTCCTCTCCAGATGCTCTCAATGGCCCGTTCCGCCGCCCCGAGCCGACGCACCGGCGCCGCTGCGAAGCGCCGGGCTGCGCCGAAGCCGGCGAGTACCGCGCCCCCGCCTCGCGCGCCGAACTCAACCGCTATCGCTGGTTCTGCCTCGAACATGTGCGCGAATACAATCGCTCCTGGGACTATTTCGCCGGCATGAGCGAAGAGGAAATCGAACGCATCCGGCGCAGCGATACGGTCTGGCAACGCCCGAGCTGGCCGTTCGGCCGCTTCGGAGAGTGCGCCCGCCATCCCAACGCCCGCATCCGCGACAGCTTCGGTTTCTTTTCCGAGGACGAGCCCCATCGCCGCCAACCGGCCCGCGCGATGAGCGAGGAGGAAAAGGCCCTGGCCGTGCTCGATCTGGAACAGCCGGTCACGTTCGAGGATGTCCGCCGACGCTACAAGACGCTGGTCAAGCTGCTCCATCCCGATGCCAACGGCGGCGACCGCTCGGCCGAGGAACGGTTGAAAGAGGTCAACCTGGCATACGCCACGCTCAAGGTCAGCTTGTCTTGAGCATCCGCCCGCAAGCGGCAAGGATGACCGCAGGAGGGGGCAGCTTCGCTTCCCCTGCCTTGTGAAGGGCACGAGGGTGATGTGGCTCTTTTCTTGTTTGCGTTTACAGGCCAGGGACGACTTCGTGCGCCGCAGCGATCTATCTTGGAACGTCTTCACCGATCCGCGCTCAACTGCGCGTACAACTGCTCGTAGCGGCGCGCGATTTGCGGCAATGCATAGCATTCGATCACCCGGGCCCGCGCCTGTTGTCCGCGGGCACGCCGCGCTTCGCATCCCGCCTCGACGGCGGCCTTCAATGCCGCGGCCAGGGCCTCCGGGTCGCCGGGCGACACAACCCAGCCCGTCTCACCGACGATGGCGGCGCAATCTCCGACGTCGGTGACCACGCATGGCACGCCGCAGCTCATGGCTTCGCCGACCACGTTGGGGAACCCCTCCCCCCATGACGCAGAAGAACAGACGATATCGAGACCGGCGATCAGTGCAGCAACATCGGAACGTTCTCCCAGAAGATACGTACGCTCTCGAAGGCCCGCCGCGATGACTTCCTGCATGAGAGAGGCATTGCCTTCATCGATTCCTGTTCCAACCAGCACAAACCGGGCCTGCGGATGACAGTCTACCAACCTTGCGGCTGCCGCAAGAAATGTGGCATGGCCTTTCATAGGGTGGTAGCGCGCAATCAGCCCGATCAGAACGGCTTCCGGTGATACCCCGAGAAACGATCTCAGGCGCAATCCCGCGCGGGGATCGGGACGGAAGCCTTCAGTATCAAACCCGTTTGGGATGACTTCTGCCAGATCAGCACGGTACCCCACGGCCTCGTGCTGAAGGCGCGAGACATTCGAATTGTAGATGATGCGGCGGACGTTTCTTTGAATGCGAGTCCCCAACCTGATTGCCAGCCGCGTTCCCGTCTTTTCCTTGTTCAGGTCATATAGGCTTTGACGGATATTCCAGGAAAGAAATGCCTTCCCACCGGCAGCCCGCCACGCCAGCCATGCAGCGCAGTTTCCATGATACATCCATCCTTGAATGACCTGAGGTGCAATGCGGCGTGTGATACGTATCAGTCGATAAAGGCCGGTTGGCGAAGGCCATAAGGGCAACAGCCCGAGTTCGTAAACAGGGATGCCAAGGGCGCGGATTTCGGACGCAATCTTTCCTCCACGCAGAAGGGTCACTACGTGATTCTGGAAGCGGTCCGAGTTCATGCCCACGAGAACCTTCTGCAGCATCCGTTCCGCGCCACCGACATTCAAGCCTGTGATCACATGCAGGACACGCAGAGTTCCGTCATGGGTTTTTGCCATTCTCGGCCCGACTACCCGGCTCGTTGCCAACATATAGCTTAAATCGCGCTGTGGTCATTACATGGAGGCTCAAACCGGCATTGCGAGAGCGTCATGATCGACCAGAAACTCTTTCTACCGCCTGATGATGGACAGCACAGCGAAATGATCGATCTATCCATCCCTCTTCCCCCGATGTCGATGGACTTCGAGAAGTCCCCACAGTACGGACAACGTGCGCCAATCAAGGATACGCAACACGAAAAGAAGAACGAAAAAAACGCCGACCAGTCCGATCTTGGAGAAGATCAAGGGCACCGGCTCCAGTGTCGGCAATTGGGGCACGGCAAGCGTAAAGACGACGACGAGACCGATTGCCGTTAATGCCCGTTGCGTCTCGTACGCAATTGCAAACAGACGTTGCGACACAATCATGTAACTGAGTGTCAGAAGAACATACGCCGCCATCGTTGCCCAAGCCGCGCCCATCATTCCAAATCTCGGAATCAGAAAAAAGTTGAACGCGACGTTCGCCATGGCAGCGAGAAAGCTGCATAGCGCGAGATAGCGCGTCTTCTTGACGACGATCGCACCGAGAGAGGTTATCTGCGTCGTTGCATAGGCAACCAACCCGAGAGCGAGCGGACCGACAGCCTGGGCGCCGGCATGAAATTCCGCTGTTGTCAAAATCATGATGATCTCGGCCCCGAAGGCCGTCACCACGACGCAAAGTATTCCGAAGCCTGCCAGGACATAGGTCAGGACCCGCCCATAAAGAACCGCTGCCTGTGCCGGAGTACTCTCGTAGGCGCTCATCGCATGCGGGCCGAGTGCCTGAGTAAGAGCAAGATTGGCGAGCGAAATTATACTGACCAGAGCCGCGGCCACACCATAGCGTCCGACATCCTCGAACGAGGCAAGTTGTGACAGCATGACCCGATCCGACATCGTAAAGACCCAGATGGCAAGCAACGTCGGCACCAAGGGGAATCCGAAAGCGAGCGCACGGCGCAGAAAGGTGAAGGAAAATGAAAGGGCAAGAAGAGAGCGTATGCTCCACAGCCGGAGCGGCAGCATGAGGAGTTCGGCGACGAGAACACCGCCGAAGATACCGACCAATCCAAGACCGAGAGGGACCGCACCGACCAAACCGAGAACGACGCTGAGAACTGCCGTCGCAAGATTCAACACCGCCCCCAACCCGGGCCGGAACCGGGCGCGCAGTACATGCCCGCAGACCCGGTTGAGTACACTCAGCGGTACGCCGAGTACGGCAATCATGATCAGCGTATCGTAATCCGCGCGGCCAAAGGACCACATGGCGAACGATTCGCTCCAAGGCAGAACAAGGGTGGTAACCGCAGCACCCCATGCAGCGATAAACAGGATCCAGGTCGGCGTGATGGTTGCGCGTTCGCGATCGTCAGCCGCTTCGAAGTAAAAGCGGACATAGAGCTGATCTCCACCGATCGTCACGATCGAGGCGAGCAAAAGGGTTACGCTGAACATGAAACTCATCATGCCGTACTCGCCGGCCGAGAAGACCCGCGTATAGATCGGCAACGTAACGAAACCGAGCAGCCTCGCCGCGAAATCGCTGCCGCCGTAAAGCAGAAAGTCTTTGAATATGCTGCGGATACTGCCCGTCATCGGGCGGATGACAAACAGAGAAAGACAGACGGCTGTTCCACGGGGGCCATCGAAAGCGATCTAGGAAGATCGGCGCTGCGCTCCGCCGGGTTGGACTGCAGCAACCGCATCGGCTGCAGGAGAAACGCCCGTTTCGGCAAATGATGGCGCCTTGTACGTTGCAAGCTCCACGATCAGATGCACCAGTGTATTTGCCACGCTGATTATATTGCGCAACCGCAACGCCTTCGACCGGCGAGTCTGTTCGGCCCCCAGGACATCGACCTCGACATAGGTGCACCCGGCACGGATCAGTTTGATCAGAATTTCCGCCTGAAATCCGAAGCCGTCGCTGGTTATGTCGATTCGCCGCAAAAGATCAACCCGATGCAGCGGCAAACCATTGTAATAACCGATATTCAAAGAGAATATTATATTTAAAAGATTTGTATAAATTCTTGAAATTAGGTAACGTAATGGAGTTTTTACTTCCCGGAGATTGGTCATTCTCGGAATGACGATATCGGCAGCCCCTATTTTTTCCAGAACTGGCGGAAGGCTGGACGCCGGGAACCCTCCATCGCCGCACAGGAGCATCAAGTAAGGCTTCTGCGCTTCTTCGAGACCGCGCCGATACGCCCGGCCAAGGCCCATGTTGCGGGGATTGTGAAGAACCCGAACCCTGGGCAACCGCTGCGCAAGCTCATCCATCAAAGCGCCGGTTCGGTCCGTACTGCCGTCATTGATGAGAATGATCTCGAAATCGTCCAGACATTCGCGGACGACATGGTGAACATCCATAACTGTTTTATATATAACGGATTCTTCGTTCAGCGCAGGGATGATGAAGGTAACCCCCCGGTTTTTTTCCGGCATTGTCGGTAGCGCCCCCCGATCGGACATGCAGCCTTGGGTCCGGTATGCCCAGTGTACAAGAAGACAGGTTGAGCGAAGGTAATTCAGGGTTGCGAATGCAGGCAAGTACAATCTCCACCCTGCCGGCCGCACTTGGGCAGAGGTCTTGGAGGGCTCCGGACGAGCATGGCTGTGCACTCCCACAAACCGATTGATCGCACGGGAACGAACCGCTAGAAACGGCGCCATGTCCATATCGTCCGCCCATCCCGATCACATGCACAGGCAAAAAGGCACCGCGAAACGATGGCTCATGACAGCGGGAAAAATCGCGCTGGTCGTGATCATTATCGGGCTGATCGGACGCAACCACGACCTTCGCGAAGCGTTTGCCAATGTGGGCTCATTGTCGCTGTCGACCGCGGCTGCCGTTCTGACGCTGTTTTTCACACAACAGGCCATCGCTTCGCTTCGCCTGTATTTCGTCACGCGCATGTTCGGCCATCATCTCGAGGTGGGCGAAGCCTTGCGGGTGACGCTGATCGGCAATTTTTTCGGCCAAACGTTCGTGTCGTTTCTCGGCGGCGATGCGGCGCGCTTCTGGGAACTACGGAAAAGGGGAATGCCGCTTCGCGAGGCTGGCAGCGCGGTACTGTTGGATCGTCTGATCGGGCTGATCGGCAACCACCTTCTGATCGTCCTCCTG
>RFJA01000210.1 GCA_003695065.1 Alphaproteobacteria bacterium | reverse complement strand
GTTTCGGTGCGCTGGCCGCCAGTCTTGCCGAGCGAGCGGCCAACCCCGGTGGGTGCACGGTATTCCCCGAACACCTCCCGCAGGACGGCGCCCCACTCACCCGTGGTCACGCCCGCCCTGGCCGCCCGGATGGACGGTTCCATCACGTTGCGGCCCTCACTTGCGGCGGCTTTCAATTCGGCCAGCGCGGCGTCCACCGCCTTCTGGTCGCGCGACTGCCGCCACGCCTCGAGCCGCGCGATCTGGTCGGCCTCCGCCTTGGGGTCGACGGTCAGAATACCGCCGTCCTCACTCGCGGTCAGCGGCGACGGGGCTGATTCGGTGTATTTATTCACGCCGACCACCACCTGCTCGCCGGATTCGATCTCGGCCAGGCGGCGCATGTTGGACTCGACAAGCTGCTGCTTCATGTAACTCGATTCAACCCCGGCGATGGCACCGCCCATATCCTCGATTCGGGCGAGTTCGGCTCGCGCCGCCGCTTTTAACTCCTCGACCTTGGCTTCAATCACATGGGATCCGTCAAAGATATCGGCGTACTCGAGCAGGTCGGTCTCGTAGGCCACGATCTGCTGAAGTCGCAGCGACCACTGCTGGTCCCAGGGTCGCGGCAATCCGAGAGCCTCGTTCCATGCCGGAAGCTGGACAGCGCGAGCGCGCGCTTTCTTGGACAGCACCACGGCCAGCATTTCCAGCAGGATACGATAGACATTGTTTTCCGGCTGCTGCTCGGTCAGGCCGAGGCTGTTGACCTGGACGCCGTAGCGGAAGCGTCGCAGCTTCGGATCCTCGACCCCGTAGCGATCGCGACAGATCTCATCCCACAGCTCCACGAAAGCGCGCATCTTGCACATCTCGGTAATGAACCGGAGCCCGGCATTGACGAAGAAACTGATTCGCCCCACCACCTTGGGGAAATCCTCGGCCGGCACCTGACCGCCATCACGCACCGCATCGAGAACGGCAATGGCCGTGGCCAGCGCAAAGGCCAGCTCCTGCACCGGTGTCGCCCCTGCTTCCTGCAGGTGGTAGGAGCACACGTTGGTCGGGTTCCATTTGGGAATTTCCCGATAGGTGAAGCTGATCACGTCGGTCATCAGCCGCATGCTGGGCTGAGGCGGGAAAATATAGGTGCCGCGCGACAGATATTCCTTGATGATGTCGTTCTGGACGGTGCCCTGCAGCTTGGCCCGATCGGCCCCCTGTTCTTCCGCCGTCGCCACATAAAGCGCCAACAGCCACGGCGCGGTGGCATTGATGGTCATGGAGGTATTCATCCGCTCCAGCGGAATACCATCGAACAGGGTGCGCATGTCGCCAAGATGGCAGATCGGCACGCCCACCTTGCCCACTTCGCCCCGGGCCAGCACATGATCGCTGTCATATCCGGTCTGGGTCGGCAGATCGAAGGCCACCGAAAGGCCGGTCTGCCCCCGTTCCAGATTGGTCCGATAGAGACGATTCGACGCCTCCGCCGACGAATGTCCGGAATAGGTCCGGAACAGCCACGGACGATCACGATCGCCGGTTTTCTGCTGGTTTGGGGCCGAATCCTTGGTCATGGGCTACTCACTCCGCTCTATTGTACGGACATACAGATATTTTTGTTTTAACCATACTTTCTGAACCGTACAGAAATTTCCTACTAGACCATTCGAAAGAAATTTTCTATGTTTTTGTGCGCTGCAAAAACCCCTTCACCCGCAAGAAGTTGCGTATTACGATGGGCGTTGGGAGCCAAGCAAGCGGCACAACCGGATGGAAAAAGGCCTTCCATATTGCGCCGCACAA
This sequence comes from Alphaproteobacteria bacterium, assembly GCA_003695065.1. Lineage (GTDB taxonomy): Bacteria > Pseudomonadota > Alphaproteobacteria > Sphingomonadales > Govanellaceae > J090. The sequence continues at coordinate 2,351 of RFJA01000210.1, read as the reverse complement.
GAATAAAAGACCGGACAAATGCATGCAAGTCCGCCGTTATCGGGCCGCCCATGCACCGGAGAGCACCGTAAGGAGCCCGGGACAAAGTCTACCGGGCGGAGAGTTGAAGAGCGAAGTAACGGACGATCTGAGGGAAATTGACATGAGCAAAGTCACTGCCGAGGCGCCCGCCAAGGACCTGCCGGTCTACGAAGGCCAGGAATTCAAGGATCTCTACGAAGTGGGCGAGGTACCGCCTCTCGGCCACGTACCCAAGAAAATGTATGCTTGGGCGATTCGTCGCGAGCGCCATGGTCCACCCGAAGATGCCATGCAGGTCGAGGTGGTGGACACCCCGGAAATCGATCCCGATGAAGTCCTGATCCTGGTGATGGCCGCCGGCGTCAACTACAACGGCGTGTGGGCAGCCCTTGGCAAACCGATTTCGCCATTCGACGTTCACAAGGCCGAGTACCACATCGCCGGGTCCGACGCATCCGGCATCGTCTACAAGGTGGGCGCCAAGGTGAAACGCTTTAAAGTGGGCGACGAGGTGGTGGTTCACTGCAACCAGGACGACGGCGACGACGAGGAATGTAATGGCGGCGACCCCATGTACTCGCCCACCCAGCGCATCTGGGGTTATGAAACCCCCGACGGGTCGTTCGCACAGTTCGCCAAAGTCCAGTCGCGCCAGCTCATGCACCGGCCCAAACACCTGACCTGGGAAGAATCGGCCTGCTACACCCTGACGCTGGCCACCGCCTATCGCATGCTGTTCGGCCACCGTCCCCATATCCTGCGCCCTGGTCACAACGTGCTGGTGTGGGGTGCTTCGGGCGGGCTCGGCTCCATGGCGATCCAGCTCATCGCCACCGCGGGCGCCAACGCCATCGGCGTGATTTCCGACGAATCGAAGCGCGATTTCGTCCTGTCGCTGGGCGCCAAGGGGGTGATCAACCGCAAGGACTTTGACTGCTGGGGTCAGTTGCCCCCAGTCAACTCGCCCGAATTTGGTGACTACATGAAGCGTTGCCGGGAATTCGGCAAGGCGATCTGGGCCATCACCGGCAAGGGCAACGATGTGGATTTCGTGTTCGAACATCCCGGTGAACAGACCTTCCCGGTGTCCTGTTTCGTGGTCAAGCGGGGCGGCATGGTCGTCTTTTGCGCCGGCACCACCGGCTACAACCTGACCTTTGACGCCCGCTTCGTGTGGATGCGCCAGAAGCGCATCCAGGGCAGCCACTTTGCCAACCTCAAACAGGCGAGTCAGGCCAACCAGCTCGTGATCGAACGGCGCATCGATCCGTGCATGTCGGAAGTGTTCTCCTGGGCCGATATTCCTCGCGCACACACCAAGATGTGGCGGAACGAACACAAGCCGGGCAACATGGCCGTGCTCGTGACCTCGCCGCGCCCGGGCCTGCGCACCTTCGAGGATGCGATCGAGGCAGGCCGGGCCTGAGCGACAGCGCGAGGAGAGATACATGACGGCAGGAGTGGAAACCGCCACCGCCAGTGGCGCACCCGATGAACTGACCAACGAGAGTCTGCTCGCCACCTGTACCGACGCGGTGGCAGCCACCGACCGTCTGATCGCTGCTGCCCGCGATGCGGTCGCCGCCCACGTGGTGAGGGACGGCCGGCTGGATCGCCGGGCCGCCGAAGCGCACCAGTTCGCGGTTCACGGCTTTGCCTGGTACGCCACCTACGGCGAGACGTTGCGCCAGACCCTGGCCTGGGCCAACACGCTCAACGCCGACGGCCAGTTCGGCGAGTTGGAGCGCCTGATCCTCGAGGTCGGGTTCGGCGAGTACCTGGCCCAGCTCCTTGGCGGCATTGCCATGAGCCAGGGTGAAATCGTGCGCCCGGGCGACCTGTGGATCGACGCCGATACGGTCGACGCGTTCCGCACACCGGCGGTGGAAACCCTGATCGCGCGGGCGAGCGACGCGAATACCCGGGCGCGCATCGCAAGCCTGGTCGAGCACAGTGTGGACACCGGCGCGTTCGGAGCGCTCGGCCTTGACGACACATATGAAATGATCCGCGACCAGTTCCGCCGGTTCGCCAACGACGAAGTCATCCCGTACGCCCACGACTGGCATCTGAAGGACCAACTGATCCCGCTCGATATCATCCAGCAGATGAGCGAGATGGGAGTCTTCGGCCTGACCATACCGGAGGAATACGGGGGATCGGGGCTTGGCAAGATGTCCATGTGCGTGGTGTCCGAAGAGCTGAGCCGAGGCTATATTGGCGTCGGATCGCTGGGCACCCGGTCCGAGATTGCCGCCGAACTGATCCTCAACGGCGGCACGGAAGACCAGAAGCGGGAATGGCTGCCCCGAATCGCAAGCGGCGAAATC
>RFJA01000209.1 GCA_003695065.1 Alphaproteobacteria bacterium | reverse complement strand
GTACCGCGCCACCAGCGGGGACGCGAAGCGTTCCAGGAAGTGGACTATCGCACCACTTTTTCCGATCTCGCCAAATGGGTGACCGAGGTGGACGACCCGGCACGCCTGCCCGAAGTGGTCGCGCGGGCCTTTTCGGTTGCCCTATCGGGACGCCCTGGCCCGGTGGTGGTGGCCTTGCCCGAAGACATGCTGCGTGAGCAAGCCGCTGCCGCCTCGGCGCCCAAGGTTGCAAAGGTCCGGAACGCTCCGCCGCCCGACGCCATGGCCGATCTCGCCGGCCGGCTGGCCAGCGCCCGACGGCCGCTTGTGATCGTTGGGGGGTCGGGCTGGACAGATGACGGCATCGCATATCTGGCCGCCTTTGCACACGCCCAGGGCCTGCCCGTGGCCTGCGCCTTCCGCCGTCAGGATCTGTTCGACAACCGTCACCCGCACTATGTGGGCGATGTGGGCCTGGGCATCAATCCGGCACTGAAAGACCGGATCGCCAGGGCTGACCTTATCCTTGCGGTGGGTACACGGCTTGGTGAGATCGTCACGGGCGGATACCAGCATCTGACGCCGCCGGTTCCGGATCAGACGCTTGTTCATGTCCACGCCGACGCGGCAGAGCTCGGCAAGGTTTATACGCCGGCGCTCGCGATCCAGGCCGACCCCAATGTTTTTGCCCTGTCCGCGGCTGAGCTTCCAGCCGCGGACAGGGCCCGCTGGGCCGACTGGCTACTGGCGGCGCGCGCCGATTACGAAGCCTGGCAACAGCCCGTGGAGCCAATCGGCCCGGTGGACCTGACGACCATCGTCAAATGGATGAGTGGCACCCTGCCCGAAGACGCCATCATTGCCAATGGCGCCGGCAATTTCACCATCTGGCTGCACCGCTTTTTTCAGTACAAGCGCCCCCGCACCCAGATTGCGCCGACCAGTGGCGCCATGGGCTACGGCGTCCCCGCCGCCATTGCCGCAAAACTTGCCTGCCCCGATCGGCTTGTGGTGAGCTGGATCGGTGACGGCTGCTTTCTGATGACGGGACAAGAACTGGCCACCGCCGTACGACATAAAGCCAACGTGATTTTCGTGGTGGTTAACAATGGCATCTACGGCACTATCCGCATGCATCAGGAACGGTCCTATCCGGGCCGCGTCATTGCCACCGACCTCGCCAACCCCGATTTCATGGCCCTCGCCCAGGCCTATGGCGCCGCCGCCCATCGTGTCACGCGAACCGGCGAGTTCGCGCCTGCCTTCGAAGCGGCGGCGCGCGCCGACCGCCCAAGCCTGATCGAAATTGTAATTCCGGCCGAAGAGCTTTCACCAACCATGAAGCTGCAGCCGCAAGGAAAATGAGAGGATACTCTATGACCGCAGTACAGATTCTGGCTGATCTTGGCCTTCACGCGGCGGACCTGCAAAAGGGCACGCTTGCCGTCACATCGCCCATAGACGGCGCCGTGATTGCACGGCTCCCCGAGGATGACGCAGCGAGCGTGGACGCCAAAATCGCCCGCGCGCAAAAGGCGTTTGACAGCTGGCGGCTGGTACCGGCCCCGAAGCGCGGCGAACTTGTCCGACTGCTCGGCGAGGAATTGCGCGCCCGTAAGGAAGCGCTCGGCCGTCTGGTGACGCTGGAATGTGGCAAGATCCTGCAAGAGGGCTTGGGCGAAGTCCAGGAAATGATCGACATCTGCGACTTTGCGGTGGGCCTGTCGCGCCAGCTTTACGGGCTGACCATCGCGTCCGAACGCCCCGGTCACCGGATGACCGAGACCTGGCATCCGCTCGGTCCGGTGGGAATCATATCCGCCTTCAACTTTCCGGTCGCCGTGTGGTCATGGAATGCCGCGCTGGCACTGGTGTGCGGTGACAGCCTGATCTGGAAACCGTCGGAAAAGACCCCGCTGACCGCGCTGGCGTGCCAGAAACTTCTGGCCAGGGCGATGGCCCGGTTCGGGGACGCGCCCGAGGGACTGTCGGAACTGCTGATTGGTGGGGCCGAGGTTGGTGAACAACTGTTGGACGACCCCCGCGTACCACTCATCAGCGCCACTGGCAGCACCGCCATGGGCCGCGCCGTCGCGCCCCGCGTGGCCCGGCGTTTCGGGCGCACGATTCTGGAACTGGGCGGCAACAACGCCATTATCGTCACACCATCGGCCGACCTTGACATGGCGGTGCGCGCCATCCTGTTTGGTGCCGTGGGCACCGCCGGACAGCGCTGCACCACCACACGCCGCCTGTTCGTCCATGACTCGGTTTATGACTCGCTCTTGCCGCGCCTGAAGGCGGCTTATGACAAGGTGTGCATTGGCAACCCGCTCGATGAAGACACACTGGTCGGACCGCTGATCGACAAGGCCGCTTTCGAGGCCATGGAGGCCGCCCTCGACCGGGCCCGATCCATCGGCGGCCGCATTGTTGGCGGCGGCCGGGTATCGGTCGAAGGATGCGACGAGGGATATTACGTGCGCCCGGCCATCGTGGAGCTTGATGCTCCCGACGCCAACGTGATGGAAGAAACCTTCGCCCCTATCCTCTATGTGATGAGATGTACCAGCCTGGACGACGCCATCCGGCGCCACAACGCCGTGCCGCAGGGCCTGTCGTCGGCGATTTTCACCACCGATCTGCGTGAAGCGGAACGCTTTCTCAGTGCTGCCGGCAGTGACTGCGGAATCGCCAACGTGAACATCGGCACCTCGGGCGCTGAGATTGGCGGGGCCTTTGGCGGCGAAAAGGAAACCGGCGGCGGTCGGGAATCAGGGTCGGACGCCTGGAAGGCCTATATGCGCCGCCAAACCGCGACGGTGAACTACTCGACCGATCTGCCGCTGGCTCAGGGGATCGTGTTCGACGCCCCTTGAGCGCGCGCCCCTCATCGGCCACACTCATGCCACGGTGCTGGCCGAATGTGAGCAAATGAAAGACGCAAACAGGGACAGGTTCGACCGCCTCCTGCGGCAGGCGGTGGTGTTTGGCCGGCGCAAAGTACCGCCGGGTCTGCGCAGCATCGTCGGCCTGCTTTTTCTGGTGGGCGGCGTGTTCGGTTTTTTACCGGTGCTCGGCTTCTGGATGATCCCGCTGGGACTTGCGCTGATCGCGCTCGACATTCCGCCACTGCGGCGCGTCTTCCTCGCCTGGCTGCGAAGGCGGCGGCATCGCCGCCTGCAGGCCCTCAGGGCTCGCCACGTGGCACGATCAGATACACGTCAACCTAATAGAGAATGACCCTTCACCGGTTCTGCTCGTCAGCCTTGCGTGCACGGCGCCTGGCCAGCTTGTCCGCGAGCCTTGGGCCGGTACCGGGCCTGGACCACGGACAACGGGCGATACAGATACCGCAAGCCAGTGTTTCCCCGAAATAGGGAATGCATTTGTCAAAATCCACGTACCACTTTTTCACCCCACGGACCATCTGCTTTTCATCAAAGATGGCCTGCGGCGGGCACGCTTCGCTGCAAATCCGGCAGTTGGCGCAAAAGTCGTCAACGCCAATATCATCAGGTTTGTCGGCAATGAGCGGCATGTCGGTGGTCACCGCCGACAACCGAAAGGCGGAGCCGTGGATACGATTGATCATGGAGCCATGCTTGCCGAGCTCCCCCAATCCGGCGGCAATGGCCGCGGGAATCATGTTGAGCGCCGACGCATAGGGGCCGGGCCAGGCTTTGGCGTCCCACCCCTGCTCCAGAATAAAATTGGCAAGCCGCCGGCACACCCGCGCCGCCCGATTATACTGGCGGCCCACCTCGACACCAGCCGAGGGATCCTCGAACGAAGGCGGGGCCTTGGACAGCTCGCCATAGTCCATGGTCACCCCGATCATGATGATCCAGGGGTGGGCGATCTCGTATCCCTCGTAGGTGTACATGGGGTCCATGGCTGTGATGCCTACAAGATCCCCTTCGTCACCCAGCACAAAGTTCTTGATCTCTTGCGCCCAGTCCGCGGCGGGCTTTTCGACGCGCGTCTTTGCCCGCTCCACCGGTTTCGGGCCGCGCGGGGCCTTGGGATTGAAGACCTCGCAGATCTCTGGCGAGTTGCGATGATAGGCGATCACCTCATGCTGCAGCGCGCCAAAGTCATGCTTGTCCGCCGGATGCCAGAAAAACGGCGACGCCCGCCTCACCTCGGTTTCACCGAGGCCGTTGACCGTATTCCCCGATGTTTCCGGGAACAGGTCGGTAAAGCGCGGGTTGGGGATATAGCCTGCCAACCTTTTCATGATAGGCCCCAAATTTGTTCAGGATTGAAATATGTCACAAGCGCACCGCTTTGTCACATCGCCCCCTACCGACTGTTGGCTCTGTCGAACAGGGAGTGTCGGATTTATTTACACTCCCGGAACACCCACTGATAGGTAACCTGATGAATCTTAAGGATCTCTATGAATGGTTCGTTTCTTGCATGGCACGGCAGTGGTAAGATTTATGGTAAAAGGAGCATGAAATGACTTGCATGAGAACAGCCGGAGCACTTGTGGCTCTTGCCGTGTCGGCAGGAGTTGCCGAGGCGGCACCGGTATCTGTCGACCTGAGCACTTGGCAGGCGGACAAAAAGGGTAGTGCTACTTGGACCGTTCAGCCGGGTAACGACGCCGTCCTACAGACCGTGAATGGTGAACCCACAGTCTTTTTCGAACCGGGCGCCAACGCCCAGGGAACTGCACTTTCTGGCAAAATAACCGTCCAGGCGAATTCTGATGATGATTTCATCGGTTTCGTGCTCGGGTACGACAGCAACGAACTCCTGTCCCTCACGTCAGACTTCATTCTGATCGACTGGAAAGGTGCTGACCAGAATTTTCTCGGATTTGCTCCGGCAGGTCTCGCGATCTCGCGGGTAACCGATCTCATCAATGGAAACTTCTGGGATCATTCCAATGGCGTAACCGAGATTGAGCGTGCCATAAATCTGGGTTCTACCGGATGGACCTCGAATACCGAATATTCTTTCGATATCATCTTCAACGCCAACCTGATTCAGGTTTTTGTCGACGGCGTTCTTGAATTGAACACAACCGCCGCCGAAGCGGGCGTTGCCGCATTCGACAACGGATCCTTCGGGTTCTACAACTACTCCCAGTCCAATGTTCTTTACAGCGCCCTTGAAGAGCGGGAAGCGCCGCCCGAGGAACCGGGCGATGTCCCCGTTCCCGCTACGGCCCTGCTGTTTGGATTGGGCCTGGCCGCGCTTGGTCTGCGTCGGCGACGGTAACCCATTCCCGCATTTCAGGATTGCACATCCAGACCGGGACTTCGAAGGGGCGGGTAGGTAGCCATAACCACTCGCCCCTTTTGCTTGTCACGACTGCCCGGGGCAGGCTCATGCCAAAAAAAAGGCCGGCCCTCGTTCAACGAGGAACCGGCCTTCCGAAGTTCAGGGATGCTCCCCAGGACTCTTAGAACTTGAACCCAACCTCGGCGCCGAGGAAGCGCGGCGGTCCGAAAAGCGTGAACGCCCACAGGCCACCAACCACCTGGCTGGCTGTCCGATAGCGCACATCGGTCAGGTTCTTCCCGATCAGCCGGACATAGTACTTGTCGTCAATGTCCGACAGCGTTATCGACGCATTGAGAAGGGTGCGGGCATCGAGGAAGGTATTGTCCTCGATCCGGTCGATGGACTGGGTGAACAGGTTGCGCCCCGTGTAGTTGACGTTGGCGTTCACCGTCAGACGGCCCCAATCCTGTACCGGTGTTTCATAAGTGCCGTCGATGGTCCACTGCCACTTGGGCGCGCGATCAATGGGCGCGGTGGCCAGATCATAACCGGCCGGGATCAGAGTCTGGTAATCCTTGTATTCGCCGTCCTGATAACCGAGCACACCGCGCAGGGTGAACTCGTCAATGGGCCGGGCCATGGCCTCAACCTCAATCCCTTTCACCTCCATCTTCGCAGCATTGAAGAACCGGGTTTCCTGGAACTCGCTGCCATCGGGACGGGTGATCGGCACCACGATCTGCTTCTGGACGTCCTTGTACTCCACATAGAAGCCGGTGATGTTGAAGCGGACCCGATTATCGAACCCTTCGGTCTTCAGGCCCAGTTCAAAGGAGTCGGCCGTCTCCGGCCCCACGGGCCGGATCTGGTCCGGCACCAGAGGCGCCCCACCGGTCCCGGTCTGGTCATTGTAGCCGCCGCTCTTGAACCCGCGGGAATAGGTGAAGTAGCCGAAGATATCGGGATTGAACTGGTAGGAGATGCTGGCCCGCCAAGTGGGCTCCTTCCAGGTCTCGCTGTCTTCCAGAACACCGAACGGGAAGCGTTCGAAGTCACCGGGTTCCAGCGGGCTGGAGAACGTGTCCCAGGTCAGCGCCGGATCAAACCCACCGTCAAGCGCCTGGAAGAAGATCTGATGGCGGCCCTGCCATGTCTTGTCTTCCCAGGTATAGCGGATCCCGCCGGTGATGCTGAGCTTTTCGGTCACGTCGAACGTACCCTCGGCAAACAGCGCGTAAGACTCGGCCTCCTGATTGTTGCACAACACCTGGGGGTTCTGATTGAAGGTGCCAAACGGCAGGGCGACCCCGAGAAGATCCAGGAAGCCCAGGACCTGGACCACACAGAAATCGGTATCGTCCTTCTGGTAGAAACCGCCCGCAACAAAATTGAACGGCCCGTCAAAGCTGGACGCAAACCGAATCTCCTGCTGAAAGGTCTCGCGGTCGTCGGCACGGTTCGCGTCAAACAATGACAGAATTTCACCGTCCGGGGCGACCGGCGCTTCGCCAGTGTAAGTGCTGGGCAAGCGCGACTTCTGCTCCCGCCATCCTGTGACCGAGGTAATGGTCCCGGCATCAAGCTCGAAATTGACATTGAGATAGAGGCCGTCCACATCAATCTGGTGGCCATCACTCATATTGAGGAGCGCGTCGTCCCGATTGGTGATCCCGACAACATCATGCGGGTCGGCACCAACATCCTGGCCGAAGCCCAGAAGGTTAAACACGAAGTTGGGATCTCCGGCGGGAGTCTCGTTCACCGGTGCCGGCGAATCCGACCGGTCACGCAGGATTTCGTACTGGAGGAGCGCATCGATCCGCTCGGTCGGGGTCCAGCGCAATTTGATCCGACCGTTGAATGCGTCCTGGCCATTGACGCTACTGCCATCGCCCGCGCCGCTCAACCCGGCGAACTTGGACGGGACGAAGGAAACGATCGGCCCATAGGTCGCGCCGTTCTTGGAGAAGCCGTCGGAATTGACATAGGACCCGACCACGCGCAACGCCAGCTTGTCCTCGATAATCGGAGCGTTCACCGCCGCCTGAATCCGGAATGTATCGAAGTCCCCGTATGACGCCCGGGCCTCCATAGACATTACGTCAAGATCCGGCTTCTTGGTGCGCACCACAACGGCACCGCCAGTGGTATTCTTGCCAAACAGCGTGCCCTGCGGCCCGCGCAGCACTTCCACCTGCTCGATATCGAAGGTGTCGAGAAGCTGGGTTTGCACACTCGGTACCACAAAGTCATCCACCAGGACGGCCACCGGCGCTTCGAAATAGACAATGATGTTGTTCTGCCCGACGCCCCGCATGGCGAAGGAAGCGGCGTTGAAGCCGGTAATCCGCGCTGCCGAGAAGTTGGGCACCAGAATTGACAATTCACCAAGGTCCCGCGGCACCATGGTATCAATGGAACGCTGCGTAATGGCAGACACCGCCACCGGCGTGGTTTGCAGCCCGGTCTCGCGCCTGGTTGCCTGGACGATGATTTCTTCAAGAACCGCCGTCGTTGCTTGCTGCCCCTGCTGGGCGAAAGCGATCGTTCCGGCCGTTGCTGCATAGCATGCGCCCGCGAGCGCCGTGGTCAAAAGGGCACGCGCTTTGGTCCCCATGGTAGCCTCCCTTCGGTTCGTTCATCCCTGTGTGCCGGGACCCGTCCCGGCGTCTCTCAATTGAACCGCACAGTTGTTGAAGATCACTTGCGGCCGACCGAGACCACCCTTGAACCGGCATTTGGCACCCACGCCTCCAGCAATGGTTCTCTCATCGAGCCTCGATCGCTGACAGAATACCGTCAAAGTTGACGGTTATCAATGAAACAAACAGGCACGTCTGTTTTTTTTATGAAAATTGAGAGGTTCGAGCCATGTCGGGCAACGGCATGCCCTTTCGACCGTCTCGTTGATGATGCGCGTCAGCGCCCGGATATGGTCAAGTCAGGGCCGCGATCCCGCCCGGTAGGGAGACGCCGCCAGAAAGCCTGCGAGCCCATAAACGGCAAGACCTGCGAGAATCC
>RFJA01000208.1 GCA_003695065.1 Alphaproteobacteria bacterium | reverse complement strand
GCCGAGGTGGGCACGGTGACACCGCGCCCGCAGCCCGGCAATCCCCGGCCCCGGCTGTTCCGTCTGACCCAGGACCGGGCGGTGATCAACCGGTTCGGGTTTAACAACGCCGGGCTGGAGGCTCTGGCAAGACGGCTCGAGCGGCGCCACGGTCAGCCCGGTGTGGTTGGCGCCAATATCGGGGCGAACAAGGACAGTCCCGATCCGGTGGCCGATTACGTGACCGGGATCAGACGCCTCTATGGCCTCGCCGATTACTTCACCATCAATGTGTCGTCGCCCAATACGCCGGGGTTGCGGGCCCTCCAGGCGCGCGATTCGCTCCATCGGTTGCTGGACTCCATCTTGACGGCGCGCACAGCGGCACATGGTGAGCGGTCCGGGAGGCCAACCCCTGTGCTGCTAAAAATCGCCCCGGACCTGACCGACAATGACCAGGTGGCCATTGCCGAAGTGGTGTTGGAGCAAGGTGTGGATGGCCTGATTATTTCCAATACCACAGTTGAACGGCCGGCCCATCTGAAAAGCCCTCACGGCAAGGAAACCGGCGGGCTGAGCGGTGCGCCGCTGTTCGAGCGTTCAACATCGCTTCTGCGGCGGTTCTATCAGCTTACCGGCGGGCGGGTGCCACTAATCGGGGTTGGTGGCGTATCGTCCGGCGCCGACGCCTATGCCAAAATTCGCGCCGGTGCCTCCTTGGTGCAACTTTATTCCGCCATGGTCTACGAGGGACCGGGACTGGTCCGCCGGATCTGCCGGGATCTGGGCGCGTTGCTCGAAGCGGACGGGTATGGCCAAGTGGCCGAAGCGGTTGGTGCGGACGTCTGATCCGTCCGTGAAGAATGATAATGGTTTGCATTTGCGATTGAAAGGACATCGAGACCCTTGTAGAACGGGGCGAGCAGGTGCTTTTTCCGGGCTTCGCACAACCAAGAGGGTCTTTTCGTGATGAAAGCGTTTCTGGGCAGAATTCTGTTTTTTGCTGCGGGTTTCAGTGTGGCGGGGGTCCTGGCGGTCGCCGCCGCAGCCGACCGGACCGCTGGTGAGGTCAACATCTATTCCTATCGCCAGGAAGTTCTGATTCGGCCGCTTCTCGACGCGTTCACGCAAAAGACCGGGATCAAGGTCAACCTGGTCAGCGGCAAGGCGGACGCTCTGCTGGAACGACTCAAGGCGGAAGGCGCCAACAGTCCGGCCGATGTGCTCTTGACGGCCGATGTGGGCCGGTTGGTCCGGGCCAAGGCAGCGGGTGTTCTGCAGGCGGTGCAGTCCAGTGAACTGGAGCAAGCTATTCCGGCGCGGTATCGGGATGATGAGGGGTTCTGGTATGGTTTGTCGGTGCGCGCCCGGGTACCGTTCTATGCGGTTGGGCGGGTCGATCCGGCGGAATTATCCACCTATGAAGCGCTGGCGGACCCCAAATGGCGCGGCCGGATCTGTGTCCGGTCATCGTCCAACGTCTACAACCAGTCGCTGCTGGCGGCGATGATTGCCCGGCATGGGCCCGAGAAAGCCGAAGCCTGGGCGCGGGGCATTGTAGCCAATATGGCGCGCCGTCCCCAGGGTGGTGACCGTGACCAGATCAAGGCGGTGGCCGCGGGCGAGTGCGACATTGCCATTGCCAACACCTATTATTATGGCCGGATGCTGGCGGCCGAAGCGGGCAGTGCGGAGCGCAAGGCCGCCGAAGCAGTGAAGCCGTTCTGGCCCAATCAGCAGGCGGCTGGCGGTGTGCATGTGAATATCAGCGGCGCCGGCGTTACGGTGAGCGCCCGTAACAAGGCACAGGCCATTGCCCTCATCGAATTTCTGGCGGGCCCCGAAGCTCAGGCGCTTTATGCCGGGGAGGTCTTTGAATATCCGGTGCGCGCCGGTGTGGCGGTTTCCGATCTGGTGGCGGCCTGGGGCCCGTTCAAGGCCGACGATACGCCGCTCTCCGTTTTCGCCAAATATCAACGGGACGCGGTGATGATCTTCGACCGGGCGGGCTGGCGCTGAAACCCGGGGGAGATTTGTGAAACTCTAATCCGCCTGAGACTGGAGGTAGTTCTCCTCACCCATCTTGTCGATCAGATCAAGCTGGGTCTCCAGCCAGTCCACGTGATCCTCTTCGGAATCCAGAATGTCGGCGAGCAGTTTGCGTGACATGTAGTCGCCAACCTTTTCGCAATAGGCGATGCCGTCCCGAAGCGTCGGAAGCGCATCCATTTCCAGTTTGAGGTCGCAGGTGAGAATTTCCCGTACCGTTTCCCCGATCCGCAACTTGTCCAGGTGCTGCAGGTTGGGCAAGCCTTCCAGAAACAGGATGCGCTGGGTGAGGGCGTCCGCGTGCTTCATCTCGTCGATGGATTCTTCGTATTCCTTGGCGCCAAGCCTGGTGAAGCCCCAGTCGTTGAGCATGCGGCTGTGCAGGAAATACTGGTTGATCGCAGTCAGTTCGTTTTTCAGAACTTCATTGAGAATCCCGATGACCTTGCTGTCGCCCTTCATATCACCACCCTCCGGTTACCTCTCCCGACTTTAGGCGGTCGAGGGCGGTACGGTCAACTGTGTCAGCGGTGTTGTCAGGCGGTCTCGGGAAGGGTGCGGGTGCGTTCCTCACGGAACAGATTGAAGGCTTCGGAGACACATTTGCCGCATTTCGGCCTGGCGCCCAACTGCCTGAACAGGTCACGGGCCCCCGCAGCGGCACCGGTTTGGCGCGCGGCGGCGCGAACTTCGCTTTCTTTCAGGGCATTGCAGATACAGACATACATCGCCAGTCTCCTTGACCGTTATGTAGCGCTGATGTGGCCACCTGTCAATAGTAATGATAATTATTCGCAAGACTGGTCGAGTGTCGAGCCAAGGGCCGCTTTGCCTGCGGGAAAGGGTTCGCTATAACCGTTCATCTGAAGGGACTGGGTGTTCAAGAAGACAAGGAGCGGGTGTAATGACCGTCACCATTTATCACAATCCAAGGTGCAGCAAGTCGCGCCAGACCCTGGCGCTCCTCGAGGAGCGGGGAATAGAGCCGGAAGTGGTCAGATATCTGGAAACCCCGCCGGATGCTGACAGGCTGGCGGACATCCTGGCGCTGCTTGACATGGAGCCGCGCGACCTGATGCGCACGAAGGAAGCACTCTACAAGGAACTGGGGCTGGATAATGACGCGCTCACCCGCGATCAGCTCATCGCGGCCATGGTCAAGAACCCGGTATTGATCGAGCGTCCGATCGTTGTCGCCAATGGCAAAGCGGCCATCGGCCGCCCGCCGGAACGGGTGCTTGATATTCTGTAACGACAGCCCCGGCCGAAGGCCCTGACCCTAGGCGCGTGGTCCCGCTATGCGATACAGGCGCCAGCCCAGGGTGATGCCGCGGGCGGCAAGAAAAGTGAGAAATGCCGCCCACAGACCGTGATTGCCAAACAGCGGCACCAGGACGGCCAGCGCACCCAGATAGATCACAAACGACGCCACCATGGTGTTGCGCATGTCGCGGCCCCGGGTCAGCCCGACGAAAATACCGTCGAGCTGATAACTCACCACGCCGACCATTGGCATGATGACGAGCCAGGGTAGATAGTCGGCCGCCACGGCGCGCACTGTGGCGATGTCGGTGAGCATCGCAATAATAGCCGCGCCACCAAGCCCGTAGACCAGTGTGTAGAGAATACTGGCCGCGCCGGCCCAGAGCGATGTGACCTTGACGGCCCGCAGAAAGCGCCGGCGGTCGCGGTCGCCTTCGTCTGCACCGACCAGAGCTTCCGCGGCAAAGGCAAAGCCGTCGAGGCCAAACGCCATGAAATGATGGAAATTCAACAGCACCGTATTGGCCGCCAGCACGAGCGTTCCGAGTCGCGCGCCAACGGCGGTGAACAGACCGAGGGCGGTGAGCACGCAAAGGGTGCGCAAAAAGATATCGCCATTGAGCCGCAGGAGCCGCCCCATGGCCGCGGTGTCGAACAGAGCGGTGCGGGTGAACAGGGTAGCGAGGACAAGCCCGTGGTTGCGGCGCAGGTAATGTGTCATCATAACGATACCAAGCACTGCGGCGCTGTATTCGGCGATCAGTGTGCCCCAGGCCACGCCCTCGATACCCCAGCCGAAACCCACCACGAAAACCACGTCGAGCAGGCTGTTGAGGAGATTGAGAAAAATCTGAAGCACCATGGCCGCCCGCGCGCGCTGGGTGCCCAGCAGCCAGCCGACGATGGCGAACTGAAGCAGGGTTGCCGGTGCACTCCAGATCCGGATATCGAAATAGACCCTGGCAAGGGTTTCGATTTCGGGATCGGCGTCAAGCAGGGTAAAGGCCGCGCGATCAACGAGGGACTGTGTCAGAATGATCCCGATTCCGATGGCGACGCCGAGAAAGGCCGCCCGCGCAAACACCATGCCCAGGGGAAGCGGTGTGCCCTCGCCACGCCGCAACGCCCCGAAGGCCTGCGCGGCAAGCCCGGTGGTTGCCATGCGCAGAAAATTGAATCCCCAGTAAAGGAACATGAAGATCAGTGAACCAACCGCGATAGCGCCGAGGTATACAGGGTCGGGCAGGTGGCCCATGACGGCGGTATCGACAGCCCCCAGAAGAGGAGTCGAGGAATTGGCAAGAATCACGGGACCGGCTATCCGCCAGGTCTGGCGATGCAGGGAAGGATCCGGGTTGCGGCTAGCGGTCATGATGCCGGATCCGTTCGGGGCCGGATCTGGTCAGGGGACGGTGGCAGGGTGCAGGCCATGAGTTTTCCCGTGGTGTTCCATCCCGACTATGTGGTGCCCATGCCGCAGGGCCATCGCTTTCCCATGGACAAGTTCCGGCGATATGTGGACCATTTGCTGTCTGAAGGCGTAATCCCGCCGGAACGGATCGTCACGCCGGTAGAGGCTCCCGAGCACTGGCTCGAACTTGCGCATGATCCCGCTTATGTCATGGCGGTTCGGCAATGTCGAGTGCCCGATGCTTTGGTTCGCCAGATCGGCTTTCCGGTGAACGCAGCGACAGCCCGGCGCGCCAGGCTTGCGGTGGGTGGCACGGTGCTGGCGGCATCGCTGGCGCTTGATACCGGCATTGCTTTCAACGCCGCGGGCGGCAGTCACCATGCCCTGCGCGACCACGGCCGCGGTTTCTGCATGTTCAATGATCTGGCCGTGACCACCCTGTTGATGATCAAGCAGAAAACCGCCCGGCGAGTCCTCATTGTCGATCTTGATGTCCATCAGGGGGATGGCACGGCAGCGATCCTGGCGGGGCACGATGCGGCCTTCACGTTTTCGATGCATTGTGCCGTGAATTATCCCGCGCGCAAAAGGCAAAGCGATCTCGATATTGCGCTGGATGCCGGAACCGGCGACGATGACTATCTGGCCTTGCTGAAAGATGCACTTATGCAACTGTTCGATCAGGTGCGACCCGATCTGGTTCTCTATGTGGCGGGGGTCGATGTTCACGTTGATGATTCGCTGGGACGCCTTGCGCTCAGTGACGATGGAATTGCAGCGCGCGACCATACCGTCATCCGTTACTGTCTGGAGAAAGGTTGTCCGGTGGCCGTGGTCATGGGTGGAGGCTATCATCCAGACCACCGCCTGTTGGCCCGCCGTCACGCCATTGCCGCGAAAAGCGCGAGCGCACTGCTGGGCGGTCAGGTCAACCTCAACCGGGGCGTCGGATGTTGATGCCGCAAGGATCCGGGAGAAGAGGGGATGCGCCCCGACGACTGGAGAAAAACCGGTCGCCCAATTTATGGCTTCCCGTCGTGCCCATCCGGTGGAAATTGCCGGGCGGTCTGGCCAGGCGGGGCATCCCCGGAGTCGTTGTGATCCGGGCCCTAGTAGTGTGACTCTGTCACCTTGGTGCTGATTCGGCTCATCAGATCGCCCACGTCCACCGTGGTGAATCGAGCGATTACATCACGCGCCTCCGCACCAGCCGCAGCGACCGTTTTCTCGCCATTTCTGACCGATTCGGCCAATCCCAAAAGCTCCTGATAAAGGGCCTCGGGCTCACCCTGAATGGTCAGGCCAAAGGTTCTGTGTTGTCGCTCCATGTCCGACCACGCCTGGCGGACCAGGGCCCAATAGTCTTTTGTTTCCGCCCAGTAGCGATCCGCAATGCCAGCGTCGAAGGTGTCATCCCGCACATAGCTGTTGACGCCAATTTCCCGGACCAGGCTTTGTGGTTTGCCCCGGAGGACCAGCTTTGTATTGTCCTGCTCGTGCACCCATCCGGTCGGGGTGATCGCATGCCGGTTCACGGCGTCGACCACCTGGTAGTCGTCCCGTTTCGTCGCGTCGCGCCGCGGAAGCGGGCGCCAGGTCGCCGCCGGCTCCCATTCCGACACGCCATTTTCGTGGTTCCAGGCCGCGACCGCGCCATATCGCGGGGAATCATCGACCTGATAGACAGTCTGCGACCATTTTCCCCGCGACTCCTGAGCGCTGAGATCGCGCCTTTCCCACGCATTTCCCCCAATATACACCAGGACGCTGTCGGGTTCGTAGGCCCAGTCCTGGCGCCAGTGCTTGACCGGAAATTTTTCCTTGTCGCCGACCACCAGAATATGTTGGAGGCTGATGAAGTATCCGCGGTCCTCGATCACCCGAACCACTTCATGTGCGCCGGCCTCGTAGTGGTCCTTCAGCTTGTAGCCTGCAACGAATGGTACGGTTTCCGTGAAATCAAACTTGACACGATAGGTCCCGGCCATGGCCAGGATGGCCTGGCGATCCTGTTCAAATTTTGCCACCTCGCCGGATCGAGAGGCGGTGTCCGAAGTAACTCTCCTGCCGGTGCTCGATCCCATATCCGAAGCGCTGCAGGCCATAAGCAGTAGTGAGATCAGGGTTCCAAGGATCAGGGTCTGTCTCCAAACGGGCATTGCGGTTCCTCTCACGACAAATCTCTCTGATTGTATCAAATATGCAAATGATTCCGATTTGCATTTTCTCATCAACGCTGCTATCTAATCGCAAATGCGAGTCACTATCAATAACATTTTTTGTGCGGATAAAAAAAAGGACCAGAGATGAGGGAATTGCTGATCGCCGCGGCCTTTCTGACCGCCTCGGGCGGG
>RFJA01000021.1 GCA_003695065.1 Alphaproteobacteria bacterium | reverse complement strand
TCTCATATGCGTAAGAAGACGCCAACAGGTTGCAATAAGTTACATTATTTTTGGCGGACTGCACTAGGAAGGAAGCGCCACCAGGTGATACGTCCACTTTCCCTTCTTGAACAGATGACGCAAACTGTCCGGCTCGGTCACTTCCGCCTGTTGGTCAGACAACAGGGAGACCTGATAGGAATGCTGAAGCAGCACCTCGATGGTGTCCCGGCAAGGATTGGGTCCGTGGACCTCGACCACGAGCTTGGGACGCAGTTCGGAGAGCACTTTCGAGGCGCCCTTCATGACGGTCGCCTCGGCCCCCTCAACATCCACCTTGATGACGTCCGGAGGGCGAATGCCCTCGCGACCGACAAACTCGTCCAAGGTGGTCGCTTCGACCTCGATAGCTTGTCGATTCTCTCGATGCCGCGGCTTGCTCACCTTGTCCAAAATCCCGGTGGTTGACCCCGACCCCATGTTGAACGACAGTTTTCCAACCGTGTCGCAAACGGCGATTTCGTGAACCCGCAGGCGATCGGCCAAGTCATTGCAGGCCACCAACTCGCGAAGCTTCGCCAACTCGGGCGGCGACGGCTCAAAGGCATGAACTTCCCCCCCTTCGTCCGGCAGGGATCGAGCCAGCACCAAGCTCAGAAATCCGACGTGCGCGCCCAGGTCGTAGGCGACTTGAACGTCCCCGCAAAGCTCCGCCAACTTACTCTCGATCTCCGGCTCATAGCGCCCAATGATCATGCTGATGTATTCACTGGCAATGCTATAGGGCAGAAAGGAGCCTTGACATACGCCCCAGCGAATTCGCGTACGATCGCCAGACACCAGAAGCGCCCGCGCCAGCGGTTTCAACATTCGGCTCAATAAGAACATGATTCGGCTTTCGTGGTTTATGTTTGATTTTTTTGTGTGGAAGCGACGGAAGCAATTTTGTCACCCCGCCACTTGCGGAAGATCATGCCAGCGTGACAGACCGTCCAGCCGACATTTGCCAAGGTGATCCATAGGCGACGCAGGCGGCCTGGACGAACAAGTATGTCACCACCAATGGTGATCAACATACGAAGCCAGGAGCCAAAATTGCTCAACATGCCGTGATTAGGATCACTGAGCTTATACAAGAAGTGGTAGCGCTGCTTGAGCGGATTCGCGACGGCCTCCAGTGCCGCTGAGCTGCCACCACCGTAGTGGCGGATGTGACTGTTCGCGACAAGTTCCACCAGCCAGCCATTTTTCCGGGCACGGCGGCAAAGGTCGGCATCTTCCCAGTAGAAAAAATACCGGGCATCAAGGCCCTTCACCGACTCCCAGCACGCCCGACTTACGAACAGGCAACTGCCCTCGATCCAATCGACCGAAATATGCTCGGCTCCGGTCAAAAGCTGTTCCAGCTCCTCCGGATAACGCCGGCGCATGAACGGCGAGGGAGTGTCCTCATCCCAAGCCCAATGCACCGGGCCTGCGATTCCGATGCGCTCATTTTCCTCCACCACCTCAGCCACATTTTCCAACCACCCGGGGCAGACCAGAATATCTGTGTTGAGGAGGCAAAGCCAATCACAGTCATCGCGCCAAGCCGCATTCGCGGATTGGTTATAGGCTCCGGCAAATCCAAAATTGCTCCCGTTCTCAATGACTTCCAGCGGTAATTCGGAATCTCGAGCGATCTGCAGACTGTCATCCGTGCTGCCGTTGTCTACGATGTAGACACGTTTCTCCGGATAGCTGCAATTCTCCAACGAATCCAATATGCCCGGCATCCAGCGCGAGCCGTTGTAATTCAAGATCTGGATGCCAAAGCGAATCATGATGCGGCCATACGCCCCAACCGCGCGGCGGAACGGTTCAACCTTTGACGAGGTGCCTGATCCTGCGGGCTCCGGCGCGCGCGACCCGAAGGCTGAAGTTGAAAGGCCGACGAATCAGGTTGTTCTCCAGCGTCCAGCCCACGCTCGACGATATCCGGGAAAGCTCACGGCGATGGGTATAATCCGATATCATCGTGTCCCAGAGCATGCGCCGCAATTCCGAGGCTTCGTCCGTTCCCTGTCGATGATCCCGAACCGGCGTTTCGGTTTTATTTTCTTTGGGCGCCACTTCCTTAGCCAATTCCAGCAGCGAGGGCTTGATGTGTTTGCCATCAACCAATTCCTGAATCAGCTCCATCGGGACGGCACCGGCGGCGACGGCTTCCTTGTAGGCATTGGTCCACACCTCCCCGAGATGTTCGTTTCGATCGTTCTTCCATGGCTGTGTCGGCACAACAGTGAAGTGCACAAGACAACTACGACCTTCCTCGAACCACTCGAGGCAATTCCACTCATTCGGAATGGTGTCCCCGATATCCTCTTCATCAAGAATGCAGAACTTCGCCATCAATTCCTTATAGGAATACTTTTCGTCATCGAGCCCCTTGACGATTTCGTCAATGTCCCAATCCAGGCGATCGCAATCCATGAGCATCACGCTCATCTGGCGTCCGGGCGTCCAGTACCGGCCGGGCCCGAGGTCATTGTTCTTGCCGCCCTCCCAGCCCTTCGGAATCTCTGTCTGGCTGCTGCAAAGGACCTTTTTTCCGTCCATGGGTATGTTCCAGAGTTTCTCGATATCCTCGAAAACGAGCATGTCAGCGTCGAGGTAGATCGCCTTTCCGCGATAGCCGGCGAGTTTGGGGATCAGGAATCGGTTGAAGGAAAAGCCCGTGCCAGGACGGTTCTTTTTCGCCTTGGGCGGCGGCACCGGCATGTTGCGCATAAAGAACACCTCTACCGGGTGGTTAGTGTGCTTCCTAATCGAGTATTCCAACACCTTCCCTGCGACCATCTGCGAGTCGTCGCAACCGACAAAGATGCGGATGGGTTCAACCAATTTTTCGTAGCTCATACCGTATTTCTCCCGAGTTTCGCTTATTTCTTTGAACTGAACATCGAAGCTGCTGTGGCCGTTAACCAAAAGGGTCTTCTCATTGAGATACTGAAACTGCTGACTGTAATTGCTGCCGCCATCCACGCCCAGCGTCCGGACTGACTTGACTCCGAGCTGCCCCAATAATCGCACCACAACGGAAGCACTGAACGTGCCGCGCGCAGCCGGGTGACTCCCATGCTGCTTGCCGGTGTGCAGATCATACCAAATGAGCCGTCCCCGCTCGCTGAAGCGCTGGAGAACTGGCAACGTGGGAATAATGTCCGGCAGGCTCAGTTCGCTGGCACGACAGTAAACGTGGGGATGAAACGGCATCAATAACCATTGCGCATTATCTTCCAAGCTGCCCTGGCAGTCATCAACCACATCGAGATCGATGATGTGGGCAACATCAACTGCCTGTTTCTCGACTACGTGGTTGAGGGAAATCGTGCGAAACGAACGCAGGTCGAATCGCTCACGCAGCGAAAACGATGGGCCTTTCCCGAGCACTAACCATTCAGCGCCCGCCAGGCCTTCGTCCGCGAACCAATCATACACATATTTCACCCGTGCCCGACCCCGTTTTAGCAATATTTCGAACCTGCTCGGCAAACCGGTCCCAAGTCAAATGGGATACCGTGGCACGCACATCTCCTTTGAAATAAAGAGCCTCACGAATCAGTTCACAAATCTCATCGGTCGGTGCCTCCACATCGAAAAGAAATCCGTTTTCACCCGGACGCACAATATCCAACGCGATACCCGTGCGGCTGGCCACCGGAACACAGTTGGACATCATGGCTTCCATGAGCGGAACGGGCCCGCCTTCACAAACCGCCGGGGACACCAGAACGTCGATCTCGCGATAAAAAGAGGGATACTCCGAGTAATCGCATTCGACATATTGGAAATTTTTCTGCTCGCAAAGCTCTGGGAAGCGCTCCCACTTGTCCCATCCTCGCCCCAGCAAACGAAACTCCACATCCGGCATCAATTTGACGATCTCCATTACCCGATCGGGCCTCTTGCGCGGATAGTAGGCAGAACAGAATCCAACCCGGCCTGACCCTCGTTCGTGAAACTGAAACTGCGTCGGATCCGCTCCGATAGTGGCTACTTCGATTCGGCTGGCGGACAGTCCCAGCTCGATCAGGCGATCAGCGAAAAGCTGACACATACTAATTACGCGATGGCATCTCCCAAGGACGTAGATAAGCTCGTCTTCAGAGTAAGCCAGTTCTTTCGGATGGGTGTAGAACACCAGACAACGACGGGCTTGAATCCACGGCTGTCGGAGCAGAGCATCCCGAAAAAAAGCGTAGTGAGAGAAAAAGTAAACCGTGGCGGACGGCAGACGCTCGTCGGAGTGGACGAATGTATATTTACCTTCCACCCGTTCCGCGATTTCGGCACAGATGCCGCTAAGAATCCAGCCCGCCACCGATCGTGGAGGCGTAACGAACACGTAGTCATACTCAGGTGCGACGACGCTCTCGCGACGAAGCAATTCAGCCAAGACATATCTCAAATGATATCCGGGCCGCCTAGTGGCAAATCCATACACAAAGCTCAAGACTCGAAAAACTCCTGTTCGAACCATTTTTCTACGACAAGCTCGAGGTCTTAACCCGACCGACCGCCAGACAGGTCATGTACATCTGCTTGCGCAGCAGCAACCGACTCAACCAACCCACCAACCTACCCGGTAGAATCGACAACTCGGTGAGCATGGGAACGAGATTACATCGATTGATCAGGCGGCATTCGGACACTTCCAAGCCAGCAGATTCGAGCAACTTGCGCAGCGCGTCCAGATCAAAAAAATTGACGTGCGAACGGTCCGTAAAGTGATAAAAGCTCAGGCCACTCTGCCTCAGATACTCAGGAAGCGCACAATTCGGCACGGTCACAATCACATTTTTCCGCGCGACCCGTGCCAACTCTCGCACCACCCGAGCCGGATCGGAAATATGTTCGATGACTTCAAAACAGCTGACTGTGTCGAAATAATCATCATCAAACGGAAGCGCAGTGGCATCGGCCGTTTGGAACAGCCCGGGCCTTTCCGCCCAGCTGTCATACTCGTTGATATCGACCCCGAGCGCACGCACGCGTCCCGCAATTTGGTCCACGTAGATTCCGTTGCCACAGCCGACATCGAGATAGGAATCACCCAGATTGGCTTCGATGACTCGCCAACGGTCAGGATTTAGACGACGACCACTCCAAACCCGCAGAGCTTCTACACTTTGGTTGCCCGGAAGTTTCTCTTCGCTCATAACTGTTCTCTTCGCTCATAACTGATTCTCAAGCCGCGGTTCGTTTGATTCTGCTACCACCAACCACGTGCGCGGATTGTAGTAGGCAGAGTCGCCACAGGTGGCACCGGGAAGCACGAGGAAGTCAATGCCTTCGACAATATCAAACGTCTCCAACGGCGGACGATTGACGGATACCTTGGCAACGTACTGGCCCGGCACGAGCCCCAAGGGATCCAATCGAAGACGATACTCTGACCGTCCGGCCGGGATATCCTGCAACTTGCAATCCTGTTTGGCCGTGATCGCCAACAAGGTGGACGATTCCACACCGGAGGCACGCACGATGACATCCATCGAGACGCTTTCGATTCGCTCTTTAGCCTCCAATGAAAGGCATATCTCGACCGCCTCACCCGTGCGAGGACTGGTTATTGGTTCACTCTTTGAATCGCGAAATCCGACCTTTGTAATCCGCACCTTACCCCTGCCCTTGCCTTTCGGCGCGTTGTCGGGCCCGGTGGTGTATTCGGCTAGTCGGGTTTCGTAGGTATCAAGCACCGACGACACTGTTCCCTTAGCGATCATCTTCCCGTTCTCCAAACCAACCGCCTTGTTACAAACGGTGAGCAGAGTGTGGTGATTGTGCGATACGAGAATGAATGCCGTACCGTTGCGTTGCAGCTCGGAAAGGCGACGATAGCACTTGGCGCGGAAGGCTGTGTCACCTACCGCCAGCACTTCGTCGATCAAGAGAATATCCGGTTCCAACTGCGCGGCAACCGCGAAGCCGAGGCGAATCCGCATGCCAGAACTGTAACTCTTGAGCGGCATATCCAGAAAGTCGCCAATCTCTGCGAAGTCGATGATCGCATCCAGCCGCTGCTTCACTTCGCGTTTCGGAATGCCCAACACGGCGGCGTTGATGAAGATGTTTTCGCGCCCGGTCAGGACGGGGTTGAAACCGGCACCGAGTTCGATCAAGGCTCCGACCCGTCCGCGGATCTCAATAGATCCAATGTCGGGCTTGATCAGGCCGTTGATCATCTTCAAGAGCGTGCTCTTGCCGGCTCCATTGTGGCCAACCAGCGCGAGGCTGTCGCCTTCATGCACGTCGAAGGAGATCCCTTGGTTGGCCCAGAACTCGTCTTTACGCAGCTCGGTTTTCTCCGGTGACGAAGACGGAATGAATTCCCGCACAATGTCGGTGACCGCGTACATGAGCGAGCGCTTCAGGCTCACGCAGTACTTCTTCCCGATGTTTTTGACTGAGAGTAGGGGCTTGCTCACAATCAGCTTTGCATACGTTCGATGACGATGGGCATCGCCACCCGGTAGAGAAGGATGCCGGCGCTGACCACAAACAGCGTGGCGAAAGCCACCCACCAAAAGGTGGTCGTCAGAGCCGACGGGCCGATCAACATCCAGTCGCGGGTGTTGGCGATCAACGATCCGGCGGGATTAACCCAGGCGATCCAGCTCTCGATCCAGTTTGCCGGCGTGGGATACAGGACGGGTGTGGCAAACAGCCAAACCTGAAAGATCAGGGCCAGCCCCTGCGTGACGTCCTGGTAAAGCACACCCAACGGAACCAGCAGTATCCCGATCGTCATCCCGAACAGAATGATCACCCCCACGCCGATGGGACTGAGCCACATCGTCGACGGTGGCGTTCCGCCACCGAGATAAAGCCAACCGCCCAGCATGATCACGCCACGGATGGCAAAATTGAACAACACCTCGCCCAGCGCCGCAAACATCAACGACTCGCGTGGGAAATTGATCTTCGCCAGCATCGCTTTGGACTCGGTCACCACCCGCAAAGGCGTTTGCACGGCATCCACGAAGGTCTGCCAGAGCATCATCCCGGTAAGCAAAAACAACGGGTACGGCACAGTGGGAGCGTCGACGGTGATCACCTTGTTGCGGGAGAGTACCAACCAGACCGCAGTGGTGGCAACCATGGGAAAGACCGCCCAGAAGTAGCCGAGCAGGGATTGCCGGTAGCGGGCGGAGATATTTCGAATCAGCAGTCGCGTCGCCAACTCACGACAGGCGAGCACATCGCCCACCAGCTCGCGAATCAGTCTCCACGGATGCGCTAAGGGTGAAGCCGGCGTGTAGATGACAGCTTCCGATTTTTCAGAATTACTCATGAATCAACGATCTCCCTGTCGCACGATGCCCAAGCGTAGTAAATCCTGGATGTCAATCAATCCCGCCGGCCGGTCTTCGCGATCCACCACCGGCACTTCGTCCACCTTGTGGCGAGCCATCAGTTCGACGACCTCGCGGATGCGTTGATCCACGACCGCGCGCTTGGGCGACCGGGTCATCACCTCGACGGCCTTCAGGCTCAAGCCGGCGGCGCCTTCCCGCGCCAGCAGTCGGCGCAAATCGCCATCGGTAAACAGGCCCGTGATCGTGCCCGCCTCCCCGACCAGCACAAAGGCCCCAGCCCGGCTGTTCCGAGAAACCGCATCGGCGAGCATTTCGCTCAAGACCGTTTCCTCATTGAAGGTCAGATACGGGCTGCCGGCGCTCTTCAAAAACTCGTCAACCGTTGTCATCTCCAGTCCGAGCCGGCCGCCCGGATGCAGCCCATGGAAATTCTCGGCCGAAAACCCCTTGGCCTTGCTCACGGCGATTGCCAGCGCATCTCCCAGCGCCATCATCGCCGTGGTTGACGCGGTGGGAGCCAGATTATTGAGACAGGCTTCACGCGTAATCGGCACATGCAGATTCAGATCACAAATCGCAGACAGCGGTGATTCCCGATTGGAGGTCATGCTGATGCGGAACAGTTCCTTGCGGGCCGCTTCCCGCGCCACCCCGAGGACTTCGGCGGTCGTGCCACTGTTGCTAAGGAGAATCACAACGTCCCCCGGAATGAAGCGCCCAAGATCGCCGTGCAGGGCTTCGGCGGCGTGAACGAAATGACTCGGACAACCCAGGCTCGCAAAGGTCGCACTCAGTTTGCCGGCAACGTAGCCACTCTTGCCCAGACCCACCAACACGAGTGACGAACGGCACTTCGAAATTCGATCGACCGCCTCGATGAACTCGTCTCCGAGCGCCTCCGCCGTCCGTTCAATCGCCTCGATCTCCGTGCTGAGAACGCGCCGGGCCAATTGCAGCCCGTCTTCACTTGGTTGTTCGGTCGCCACGAATCGGAATTGTCAGACCACCGGCTCGTCCGCCACGCGCCTGAGATACTGGCAGTACTCGTTGCGATAGGCGCTGGCCAGTTCAAGCAGTTTTTCGCGGTCGATGAACCCCTGCCGGAAGGCGATTTCTTCCAGACAGGCGATCTTCAAGCCCTGCCGTTTCTCCACCGCCGCCACAAAATTACAGGCATCCAGAAGCGAGTCCTTCGTGCCGGTGTCCAACCACGCGAAGCCGCGCGAGAACAGTTCGACATTGAGTTTGCCCTGTTCGAGATAGATCCGGTTGACATCGGTGATCTCCAGTTCGCCCCGGGCCGAAGGTCTCAGGTTGGCAGCGATATCCACAACCCTGTTGTCGTAGAAATACAGACCGGGAACTGCGTAGTGCGATCTTGGCTGAGCGGGTTTTTCCTCCAATGAAATAGCCCGTCCCAAACTGTCGAATTCAACCACGCCGTAGCGTTCCGGATCCGTAACCGGATAACCGAACACGGTTGCCCCTTCGGCGCGCGAGCGGGCCTGCTTGAGGATGCTACGGAAACCTTGGCCGTAAAAGATATTGTCACCCAGGACCAAGGCCACGCTGCTGTCGCCCACAAAGTTCGCGCCAATGATAAAAGCCTGGGCAAGTCCCTCGGGTTTGGGCTGCTCGGCATAGCTCAGCTCAATGCCCCACTGCGCGCCATCACCCATCAGGCGTTGGAAGGACGGCAGGTCCTCGGGCGTGGAGATCAACAGAACCTCCCGAATGCCCGCCAGCATCAACGTGGACAACGGGTAATACACCATCGGTTTGTCATAGATCGGTAGCAATTGCTTGCTGCTCGCCAGCGTGATTGGATGCAGTCGCGTTCCCGCGCCTCCAGCTAAGATAATGCCTTTCATATGGGAAAGTCGAAAATTGAAATCGGAAAGCTGAAGTCAGCGCGATGACGTCCGTAGAATCACGGTGGTCATGATGGCGATCAATTCGGATGACCCGTTCTCCAATCCCAATACCTTGTCATTGTGAACGCCGCACTCCTCACGGGGCAATAATTCCATCCATATTTGGGCTTCATCTGCTTCCTGACTGACCCCACCAAGCTTGGAACAAAACTCCGCGTTTGATCTGGCGCGAGACGCTTCGCGAACATGCGCGGCCACGGATCCACGAATGTGCCGACCCGTAGCAACTGATTTCCGCAAACCCGAAATTCCTCACGGCTCTTTGGCAACTGGACATATAGACGAATGACACCCGCGGCAAACCGTTTCGTTTGATCTCTGAACTCACCTGAAATACGTCCACGATGTTCTTCCCCACCCATTTCAGTTTTCCAATTTCAGCTTTCAGCTTTTCCCAATCCCTATTCAATCCGTCGATCTATGCCACCTAGAAACAAAGCAATCGCCTGAACACATTCATCCGGCGAACATTCCGCGGTGTTGAAAACTACTTCCGGGCTTTCGGGTGCTTCGTAGGGAGCCGATATGCCGGTGAAGTCCGTAATCTGACCGGCTCGAGCCCTGGCATACAGGCCTTTCGGATCTCGTTCCTCGCAAACGGCTAACGGGGGGGCGCACGTGCACTTCCACAAATCGTCGATCGGGCATTACGCTTCGCACTTGGTTTGGATCCGAGCGGTAGGGCGATATAAACGCGGCGATGACAATCATACCCGTGTCGGCCATTAGTTTGGCCACCTCGCCAACCCGCCGGATGTTCCCCTTGCGATCCGAAGGTGAGAAGGCGAGATCGGAGTTCAAACCGCGCCGTAGATGATCGCCGTCCAGGACATAGGTTTGATGATCTTGCTCAAAGAGTCGGCGCTCCAGTCCCGCCGCAATCGTGATTTTTCCGGCAGCGGACGGGCCGGTAAGGCAGACAATACAGCCGATGTGGCCATTCCGTTCTTCGCGCTGGGCTGCGGATATCTTGCCTTCAGCCCAGAAGGTATTGGGACTTCTGTGTGATCGATCACGATCAGACTTTTCCTGCGCCATGAGACCCGTCCACGCCGGCGACTACGCCGCGGCGGTCCAATTCTTCAGCGAGCGTTCGATCGCTTCTCGCACGTGGGACATTCGGATCCCCGCGCCGCG
>RFJA01000207.1 GCA_003695065.1 Alphaproteobacteria bacterium | reverse complement strand
GTTTCGTCGTCCGGTGCGACGCCGGTTGGCTGAGGTGGCACTGTGTGGGCGCGTCGCGGTCGACAGCGCGCCACGAACCGGGCATCACGCCCGGGCAAGGGGCGTGTCCTGCCGGCGAAGGTGATGAGGAGTGGCGCCGATGCCGGGGGACGGATCATTTTTCATTTATTTTAAACGTAAAGTTTGACTTGTTTTAAAAGCAAACATATCCTTTAAAAATTACTATAAAAATCACATGAATTCACGTTTGTTGCACAAACACGACAGGGAGACAGATATGAAGCCCATGATCAGCTCGACCATTGACAAGGCCTTTTTCGATCGACTGCGGTCAACCACGGCATTGCTCGCGCTTGGTGGCATAATGACTGTTCCGGCTGTGGCCGTCCAGGCCCAGGAACAGCCGGCCCAGCGGGGAATTCTGGAGGAAGTGGTTGTCGTTGCGCAGAAACGCGAACAGAGCGTTCAGGACGTTGGCATTGCGATTACCACCTACACGGGCGACCAGATTCGCAAGCTCGGTGTTGAACAAAGTTTCGACATTGCATCATTTTCGCCGGGTGTTCATATCAGTGGCAACCTGGCCGGCCAGAACACCCAGTTCACCATCCGCGGTGTGACTCAGAACGACTTCAACGACATCGTGGAAGCGCCCAACGCGGTCTATCTCGACGAAGGCTATCTGGCCATTGCCCAGGCCCAGACTTTTGCGGTCTTCGATATCGAACGGGTTGAGATCCTGAAAGGCCCGCAAGGCACGCTGTTTGGCCGGAACGCCACCGGTGGTCTGGTGCACTACATCAGCCGCAAGCCCAATTTCGAGGAGGTGGATGGCTATGTGGACGTCACCTACGGCCGCTTCGACTCACCCGCACATGCCGACCAGATCCGGGTCGAAGCAGCCATCGGCGGCCCGCTCACCGACAAGGTCGCAGCCCGCGCGGCGGTCAGCTACAACTGGCATCAGGGATATCTGAAGAACCTCTATCCTGACAGTGCTGTCGGCGGCTCGCCCGGGCCGGGCGCAGGGGCTGACCTTGCGGACGATGACACCCTCGCCGGGCGTTTTACCGTCGCCTATGACGATAATGAAGAGGTTCGGGTCACCCTGTCGTTCAACGGCGCGCGGAGCAACCTCGCCACAGGACCCTATCAGTCCAAGCCGACCATTGGCGTGTTTGACGCGAACGGCGAGCTGATCAATGTGATTGATGTGGAGCCGGGTGAAACCCGGGCGTCCATCGCGGCCGATGGTTCGGACTTCGGGTCGGACCTGGACAATGACGGTATCTTCGGCCTGAACGATCCGGATGACGCCTTTCTGGTTCAGCGATTTGCGCCGGGCGGTGATTTCTTCGGTTATCGTGACCCTGATGGCGACGATTTCACCTTCTCCGGTGACTTTGCCTTTAAGGATCATGGAGACGTGGATACCTGGGGTGTCAATGGTCGCATCGAATGGGATCTGACCGATACGATGACCCTGACTTCGATCACCGACTTCAAGAGCTACGAAAAGCTGCTGTTCATTGACGTGGACTCGGCGCCGGTGAACCAGTCGGCCAACTACGCCGGCGTTGACGCCACCAGCTTCACTCAGGAACTGCGTGTCAACGGCAGCACGGACCGGATGCGCTGGGTCGCCGGCCTTTTCTACCTCAACATTGATTCCGAGTCCGACAACGGGCTGAAGTTCCCGGTGGGTAGTGTGGTGCCGGGGGCGCCCTTCGATCTGGCTTCCGACGCCCGGCTCAAGACGGACTCCTACTCGGTATTCGGACAGATCGAGTATGATGTGAGCGATACGGTCACCTTTATTCTGGGCGGTCGTCTCATACAGGAGGAAAAGGACTACGAGTTCACTCAAAGTCTCTACTTCACCCAAAGCTCGTTCGAGATTCACCAGGGAACCCCGGTGGTGATCGGACCCGTGTTTGGGCCAAATGGGCCGGAAGCGTTTGTCGACGAGACCAGCGATACGTTGTGGGCCGGCAAGGCGCAGCTTGAGTTTCGCCCGAACGACGATCTGCTCCTCTACGCGGGTGTTCACCGCGGTGTAAAAGCCGGCAGCTTCAACGCCCAGCTTGCGGGTGGCTTGCCGGTACCGACCAGCGCGATCCCCTATAGCGAGGAAGTGCTTTACAGCTATGAAGGTGGGTTCAAGGCTTCGCTCGGCAATTTCACCCGGTTGAACGGTAGTCTGTTCTATTACGACTACAAGGACTACCAGGCCTTCCTGTTCACCGGTGTGTCGGGCGTGGTGATCAACGCCGACGCCGAAAACTACGGGGTCGAGCTGGAATTGCAGACCTCACCGGTCGAAGGTCTGGACGCGATCCTTGCGGTGTCCTGGTTCGACGCCACGGTCAAGGATGTGCCGCTTCGGGTTGGTGGACCGATTGTCCGCGACGTGGACCCGACCTACACGCCGGAGTTCCAGTTCAGCGGCCTGGTTCGCTACGAATGGCCGGCGTTCAATGGCCGCCTGGCGGTATCGAGCGATTTTTCCTACTCGGACAGCTACTTCTATAACCTGCGCAACTTCGACGCTGACAAGTTTGACAGCTACTTCATGGTGAACGCACGGATCGGCTGGACCAGCGAGGATGACCGCTGGGAAGTGGCGGCGCAGGTCAAGAACATCACCGACGAACGCGCAGGTATCCAGGGCTTTGATCTTGCAACCCTGTGCGGCTGTAACGAGATTTCATTCCAGCCGCCGCGCTGGTTCGGCCTTTCGGTCCGGCACAATCTCTAGGATCGACCTGTTGGTCATCGAAGGGGGCGCTTGCGGGCGCCCCCTCTTTTTTGTGGCGTTGACGGGGGTTTGTGGCGTTGACGGGGGCCGTTAGTCATCCACCTTCTGGCGATGAGTGGCGGCGGTGCGCGCCGCCTGTTCATAGATCCCGGACATCAGATCAAGGGTGCGTGAAGCATTTTCCAGTTCGTGCTCCATATTGGGCACGTTCCGGGTAAAACCCATCAACAGGCTGGAGCGTAACTGGGCGAATTGTTCGCTGACCTCTGCGCCTTTCTCGGTTGCGGCGTAGGTTACGCCCTTGCGCCGACTTTTGGCGCTGGTTTTGCGGATCAGGCCCGCTTTCTGAAGCTTGCGAATGGAATACTGGATATTGGGCAGGTCATCGCGGTTCATCAGCCGGGCGATTTCCTTGACACCTTTAGGACGGTCCTTCATGCGGATGATGTGCAGGATTTCGTTATCGCCGCCGCTCATGTCCATCCCGGTCACCGCAGCAAGACATTCTGACTGCCAGCGCCGGAAGGATTCGGCGGCACGTATCAGGGAATATTCAAGCTCCGTAACCGCGACCTCATGCGCGTCCTTGGCCAGATGCCATCTCCGGTCAAGGCCATGGAATCCCTCGTTCCCGGTGGTTGGCTTGCTGTGCTGAACCGGTTTCACAACCATCATAATTTACCCTGTTCACCTGTTCACCTGTTCGACTGCCGTCTTTTCATGGTAGCACGCCCGGCGATGCAGTGGATAGCCGGATGGAAATTTTCCCGGACCTCTTGGATATTATACCCTTGCATAGGTGAATTTTTAAACGTAATTTTACGTTAAAAATAACACAAAGAGTTGAGGCGCCGGATTTGTCCGGCTCGTCAGCCAGAGATGAGACAGTGAACGCAAGGAAAGGACAGGTCATGGCCATTCACAGAAATCGCATGTTCAACCCGAACCAGTTCAAGCTAGGCATCTTTTCGGCCAACTGTTCCGGCGGTCTGGCGGTCACCAAGGTGCCGGAACGTTGGAACAACAGTTGGGAAAACAATTTGCGGCTGGCGCAGCTATGCGACGATGCGGGACTGGACTTCCTGCTGCCGATTGCGCGGTGGATTGGGTACGGGGGCGAGACCGATTTCCATGGCAGCGTGTTGGAAACGATTACCTGGGCGGCGGGTCTGTTGGCGTCGACACGTTCGATCAGTGTGTTTGCGACCATCCATACAGCGATGAACCATCCGGTGGCGGTGGCAAAGCAGATGGCCACCATTGACCAGATCGGCGCGGGGCGGGCCGGGCTCAATATTGTGTGCGGATGGAACAAGCCTGAATACGATGCCTTCGGTATGGAACTGCCCTCGGACCACGAGACGCGCTATCGCTATGGTCAGGAATGGTTCGATATCGTCCGCAAGCTGTGGTTGGAAAAGGAACCGTTTGATTGGGATGGCGAATTCTTCAAGCTGAAGCGTGTCTACAGCAATCCCAAGCCGGTGAATGGCATGGTGCCCATCGTCAACGCCGCCGGGTCCGAGCAGGGCCGGGCCTTTGCGACCAAAAATGCCAACTTCCTGTTCACGCCGGCCATCGACCTCGAGAAGTCCAAGACCGAGATGGCAGGCCTCAAGGAGCAGGCGCGCGCGCAGGGACGTGAGGTGGATGTGCTGACCTTCTCTTATGTTGTATGCCGGCCGAACCGGAAGGAAGCCGAGGAGTACCACCACTATTACAGCCAGGAGCAGGCGGACTGGAAAGCGGTTGACAACATCATCGAACTGATGTTCGCCCATGCCCAGTCGTTTCCGCCAGATATGCTGAAGCTGCTGCGTGATCGCATGGCAGCGGGGCACGGGGGGTATCCGCTGGTGGGGACACCCGATGACGTGGCCGACGGGCTGGAGCGATTGCACCAGGCCGGCTATGGCGGCACCACGCTCGCCTTTGTCGATTATGTCAAGGAATTTCCCTATTTCCGGGACGAAGTGTTGCCGCGCCTCGAAGCCAAGGGCCTGCGGGAGAAGAACAGCTTGCAGGCGGCCTGAGCCTGTCTACCCATCTGTTTACTGCGAACGGCCGGCGCAGCGCCGGCCGTTTTTCTGTCCTGGGGTTAAAGGCGTTCCAGAAAAGCGACTTCCGTTGAGGTCACGGCAGGAAGGTGACCATACCCAACGTCCGCGAGTTCCAGCGCAACGATGCGGCTGACGGTATCGACCGTGGCACGACCCACGACGGGCGCGCCCGTGGCCGCCAGGCGGGCGGTGACCACATATCGTCCCGGTGCCGGGCGCAGATATGGGCCAAGCGGCAGCCTCACGGTGATCGCCTGGCCGCGGTCTCGATCGAGCATCGCCGCTGCACTGATCCGCCATGGTGCGCCGAGCAGGTGGGCTGCTTCCATCACGTCGCCGCGTTCCAGGCACTGGCGGATTCGGCTCGAAGAGCAAATGTCGCCCAAGACCGACTGCGGCCCAACCACCGTGATACCGCGTCCATGCGCGCGCATCAGCGCTTGCAGCATGGCCGTATCGCCCTGGCGTTTGGCGCCAAAGCGAAAGTCATAACCCACCACCACATGGGC
>RFJA01000206.1 GCA_003695065.1 Alphaproteobacteria bacterium | reverse complement strand
CAAGCCCGTCAACCAGACCTGCCATATGCTGAACCACGGCCGGCATCGGATTCGCCTTCATGGCGTAGTGAAGATGTATCGCCGGGGGCAGAGTCTTGCGCAGATACGCCACCCGCTCGGTCATCAACTGGCGGTCATACACAAAAAACGGTGTCTGACCGGCGCGCGCGGCCAATCGGTCCACCGGCACCCCGCCCACCGTCAGTTTATGGTCAACAACGCCAAACCCTGTGAGCTCGGCATGTTTCGGCTTTTCACGTTTTCGGGTGGCAGTTTTGTCGTCCATCATCCTGCTTTCGCTTTGGCGCCCGCATCGGCAAACTGGGCACGAATTTCATCGCCAATCGCCTTGCGGTCGAGCTTCCCGTTCGGGTTGCGCGGCAACGACTGCCAGCCAATCACATGGTGCGGCACCATGAAGCTGGGCAGTTCGCGCCGGCAATGGGCCGTGATCTCCGCCGGGTCGAGCGTCTTGCCCGGCTTCGGCGTCACCACCACAACGATCGCCTGACCCAGTTCCATATCGTCAACACCGAGCGCGACCGCCTCCCCCACAAGGCCGCTCGCATAAAGGGTTTCCTCCAGCTCGGTCGGGCTGACCCGATAGCCTGACGTCTTGATCATTTCGTCCTTGCGGCCGACGAAATAGAGATAGCCGTCCTCATCCTTGCGCACCCGGTCACCGGACCATACGGCGATCTCCGGCACGGGGATACCGGCGGGCTGGCCGGGCGCCGGCCTGAATCGTTCCGCCGTACGCTCGGGATCATTCCAGTACCCCATGGCCACCAGAGCGCCACGGTGAACGAGTTCGCCCACCTCGCCCGGTGCACACGGCTCACCATTTTCCCGGACCACCATGATTTCCGCGTTGGGAATCGCCTTGCCCATGGAGTCTGGGCGTTTTTCCCACTCGTCGTGGGGCAGATAGGTGGACCGGAACGCCTCGGTCAGCCCGTACATCACAATGACCTGGGTGTCGGGCAACTGGTCGCGCAGCTTCTGCACCACGGGCTTGGGCATGCGCCCTCCCGTGCTTGCCACATAGCGAAGAGACATCCGGGCTTCCTCCGGCCACTCCAGGTCGGCAAGCTGGACCCACAGCGGCGGCACGCAGGTCAGGCCGGTTATCTTATGCCTGGCAACGGCGCGGATCACATCACGTGGCAGCAGGTAATTCATCAGCACGACCCTGGCGCCCGCCGAAAACGCCGTTGTGAGCTGGCTCAGCCCCGCATCGAAGCTGAGCGGCAAAACGCTGAGGATCACGTCATCGGCACTGTTTTCAAGGTAGCTCGCCACGCTTTGCGCCCCCGCCACCATGTTGCGATGGGACAGAACCACCCCCTTGGGCAGGCCGGTACTGCCAGAGGTGTAGAGAATTGCCGTCATATCCGCATCGATCACACGGTGAAACGGCGCGTCCGATTCGCTCCCCGTGGTTACCAGATCGGTCCAGTGGTGCAGTGTCCTGCCCGCCTGCGCTTCCGCGTCCCCGGAGTCGACCAGGATCACGTGACGCAGGTCGGGACAATCCCGGAGGTCCTCGACCAGCCCGCGCAACCGGTCGGAACTGGTTACCAGAATCCGGACATTGCAGTCCTTCAGGATATAGGCCACCTGGCGCGCCTTGAGCGCCGGGTTGACCGGCACAAATACGCCGCCGGCCCGGCTCGCCCCAAAGATGGCGACCACGGTTTCCATCTGTTTCGGCAGGAAGACGGCCACCCGCTCCCCCCGTCCGAGGCCGAGCGCCAGAAAACCCCGGGCTGCAGCCGTCACGGCGTCGTCCAGGTCGCGATAGCTCATCACCTGGTCCTTGAACACGAGCGCCGTTTCGTCTGGCTCATGCACCCGGTTATTGGCGATGAAATCGGGAAGCAAATTGATCATGGATGTCCAACCGATAGCTATGGGTTATCTGACGTCAATCCGGTTACGCAGCGACCATACCCGCCAAGATATTAGAAAAATATGAAAAAAACCGATCCCTCTCAGTCACCGGGAGCGCGAATTTCAAGAATTGGGCCGCCGTGCTTCCACGAGAAATGAATCCAGGGTCGCAGCGACGCGACCATGACCTGCAACGGCCCGAGGTTCAAGAAGGTCGCCTGCCCGACCGGACGCGCACCGAGCCGCTCATGGGCGGCGATTGACGGCTGATTGTACGTAGAAATCCGGCTGAGTGACCAGCCCACCCCGCGACCTCTCAAATAATCGTTCCCGGCCTGCCATAACCGGGCGAAGGTCCGCCCCGCGCGATGACTGGGCGCAACATAAACATCAAAGTCCCACGCGGTCTCGTCGCCGGGTTCGAGAACATAGGTAGCGCGTACCATGTCTTCATGATAGCGCCTGAAGCAAAACCACAGGCAGGCAACCACCCGCCCCTCTTCCACAATCCCGAGGCAGACCGCCCCCTGACCGAACCGAAACCGGAGCACATCGTCATCAAGGGGCAGGTCCGCAAAAGCCGGGTCACCGAGCTCCAAGGCACGCACCGCCTGTTTGCCCATGCGCAGCGGCCGTTCGGGCGGGTCCGGCACCGGCTGGGCGTAAAACCGGTATCGGGTGAGCCCGCCCCATCCCAGCCGCGCGTACAGCGCCTGGTCGATGGCGTAGCAGATGGCGTTCCAGAACCCGAGTTCCCTGGACGCCCGCCGCAGCTTTCCAAACACCCCCTGTCGCTCCCTTTTACCTTGAAATTCAGCAAGATCGTTGTTCAGACTTTCTTCACCAGGTGGTCTCTAGTATAAAGCCTGCCTCGATGGTGGCGGCCAACACGCCAGTTGATGCACGCAAAGACGTACATCGTACAGACCATTTGTAGGAAAAAGAATTTAACAGGATCATAATTTATGTCCGCGTCGGAACAAGTGAAACGGCTTCTTGCCGAGGTTTTGCAGTTGGGTGACCGCGCCCAGACCATTGACGTCGAGACGCCGCTCCTTGGCAACCTTCCCGAACTGGATTCAATGGCTGTGGTCAATCTGGTCACTGCCATCGAAGAGCATTTCGACATCATTATAGAAGACGACGAAATCAGCGCGGAAACGTTTGAAACCTTTGGCAGTCTTTGTGCCTTCGTGGACCAGAAGGCGGCTGCCTGACCGCAGCGCGGGGGATTAGAAGTTTGGAGCCGTTCTATCTGGAAGGCCAGACCGGTAAACTCTTCGCTGTCTATCATGCCCCCTCAGGTGACAGCGCTGCCCCGGGGATCCTGGTGGCGCCCCCCTTTGCCGAGGAACTCAATCGTTCCCGTCACATGATGGCCGCTGCCGCCCGCGCGCTCCGCGCCGCGGGCCGGGCCGTGCTGATCGTCGACCTCCATGGTACCGGTGACAGCGCCGGATGCTTCGATGATGCGCGGTGGCACGGCTGGCACGCCGATCTTGAAAGTGGTGCGTCATGGCTTGAAAACCGGGGACATCCGGTCTCCGGTGTCCTTGCCGTTCGTCTTGGCGCCCTGTTGGCCCTAGACTGGTTGACCCGGTCTGGCCGTGCCTTGTCCACGCTGGTCCTGTGGGGTGCTGTCACCAGCGGGACGCAATACCTCAATCAATTCCTCCGTCTCCGGGTGGCCGAATCCATGGCCAGGCCTGACGGCGGCAAGGAAACCACCGGGGACCTGAAGGCCCGGATTGCCGCGGGCGAGACCGTTGAAATTGGCGGCTACGGTTTGACAGCCCCGCTGACGGACGCCATCGAAGGACTGAGAGCGGCCGACCTAGGTCCGCCACCGGGCTGCAGGGCGTGGTGGCTTGATCTCGCGATCGACGGGAGCAGCGCTCTGTCTCCCGCATCGCAGAGGGTCATCAGCGCCTGGCGGGACGCCGGACGCAGCGTTGATACGGCGGTTGTCACTGGTCCGTCGTTCTGGACTCTCCAGGAGCCCGAGCACGTGCCCGGCCTGATTGACGCGACGGTCGAAGCCCTTTGCGGGGACGACCATGGCCAGTGAACATCCTTTTGTATTCGACTGCCAGGGCGACCGCCTGCTCGGCGTGTTGCACAAACCCGATCAGCCGGCCCGGATCGGCCTCCTTATTCTGGTTGGCGGTCCACAGTATCGGGTCGGTGCGTGCCGCCAGTATGTGCACCTTGCCCGTCGCGCGGCATCGAGGGGGATCGCCGCCATGCGCTTCGATTACCGCGGCGTCGGCGACAGTGAAGGCCGCTATCCGGGATTTCAGGCGGTTGGCCCGGACATTGACGCCGCCATTCGGGAATTTACGGCCCGTGTGCCGGAAATGGAGGGCGTCGTGCCCTGGGGGTTGTGCGAGGGCGCTTCGGCAATCCTGCTGTCTGCCGTGGACAACGCCCGGGTCCGCGGGGCCGTGCTTGCCAACCCCTGGGTCAATACCCGGGAAACCCAAGCCCAGACGTACCTCAAGCATTATTACGGCGACCGTCTATGGCGGGCCGAGACCTGGAAAAGGTTGTTCAAGGGCGAAATCCATCTTGGTCGCTCGGTCCGTTCCGTATTCGATCTGACCCGCAAGGCCTTCGTGAAAGGGTCCGGGAACGGTTCCGAACTGCCATATCCGGCGCGGATGGCAGCCGGCTTCGCCCGGTTCAGCGGTGACGTTCTCCTGATCATGAGCGAGCGCGATCTGGTAGCGCGGGAGTTTGATGAAGTGGTCAGCAGCCGCCCCGAATGGGAAGCGTTTCGCACATCGTCCCGGGTACGCCGGATTGATGTCAGGGACTCCGACCACACGTTCTCCCGCACCATCTGGCGTGACGTCGTGGCGGACGCCACCAGCGATTTCATTCTCGACCTCGCCCGGAAAGGCTGCTGACATGGGGGCGTTCGCGCTGGTCATCGGCGGTCACAAAAAGCGCGAACAGGTGGCCCGGGACGCGCTCTCCAAGCGTGGATTTAGCGTCAATGACCGGCTAGCCGTGGGGTCCAACATCCTGTTGCTGGCCCCCTCCCTTGTCGCGCCCGAGCCCAACCTGATCCGACGCGGCGCCGATTTTGCCGCCGCCTCCGGCACCCTTTTTTACAAGGGTCTGTACGGAGAGCGCGCCCTTGCCGCCTTGCTCGACGAAGACCGACCGCCGGCCCGCGACGACATTTCGGGTTGCGGGGTGTTTCTGGTGGCGCGCGGCGGGGTTCTTCGACTGTTCACCGACCCCTTGGGCACCTACAAGGTCTATCGCGATACCGCCGATACCATCTGGTCTGACAGTTTCCTCGCGGTGGCGCAAACCCTCACCGCACCCGCCATCAATCCTCAAGGCGTCTACGAGTATGTGTTCCAGGGGGCGACCTACGGCAATGAAACCGTGCTCGACCGGGTGCAACTCGTGGATTCGAAATCCATTCACGAAATCGGTGATCGCGTGCATTCGACGCCCTGGCCCGGAGGCATCGAGCCCGCCATCAATCAGGCCCCGCTGGAACACCATGTTGACACCCTGACGGAGCTACTGCGCGAACGTTACGGCGCCATTGCCACCGCCTTCGGCGACCGCGTGGATACGGCGCTGTCCGGCGGCTATGATTCCAGGCTGACGCTGGCGCTGCTGCTTGATCAGGGCGTGACGCCACACCTTCATGTCTATGGCGCGCCGGACGACCCGGACGTGATCGTTGCCAGGACCGTCTGTGCCGGCGAAGGGCTCTCGATCAGCCACGAAGACAAGTCAGCCTTGGGCGACGACAGCCCGGACGGCGTAACCGCCGCCGTGAAACAGCAGTTTCTTGCCTTTGACGGGTGGCCTCCCGACGGGATCATCGGCAATGGCAGCGATCTTGCCACCCGGCGGGCGCGATGCCACAACGGGGTCCTCGCCCTCAATGGCGGGGGTGGCGAAATCTTCCGCAATTTCTTCTACCTGATCGACCGGCCGTTCACCGTGCGTCAGATACTCTGGACCTTCTACAGCCGATTCGAACCGAGATGGTGCGGGGAAGCGTTCGACGAATCAGCCTATTACACCCGGATGGGCGAGAAAATATCGGCCATTTTCACCCGGCCTCGTGACCGCTTGACCCGGGCCGAAGTGGAGTACATCTACCCCGCCTTTAGAGGCCGATTCTGGACCGGCCGCAACACGGCCATCAATACTCACCTTGGCCCGGCCCTGACGCCGTTCCTCGATCATGCGCTGGTGCGCGCAGCCGTCGGCGTACCGCTCGCGTACAAAAATCACGGCATTCTGGAAGCGGCCATGATCGAGGCCATCAGTCCTGCGCTGGCCCGCTATGCTTCCGACTACGGCCACAGCTTTTGCGGTGCCGTACCCTTGAGGCGCAAACTCAGGGATTGGATGACCTACGTGCGCCCGCCGGCGCTGCGTCGCTTCTCATACCGGTTCAAGACTCGTCTGCAACCACCTGGTTTGAAAAGATTCCTGCAACCGAATTACCGCCGATCGTACCTGCCGAACGGCATTGCCTACATGGATCGTTTTTTCCATCTGGACAGGGTCACGGACCCGGCGCAGATGAACCGCATCCTGACACTGGAGTTCCTTTTTCAGGACCTCAACGCCCGATTCTGAGCGCTGGATGCGGGCGGGATCTCCTAGGGTGCGACCGCCCGGCACATGTCACGCAGTTCCGGCGGCGTCACCACCTGCCCGCCCACTTCCCCAAGAAAGAACGCCAGAAAACCCTCGATGTCGGCAACGAAACGGTCGCGATCCGCATCCGAGCGCACATAGGGCGACCCGCCGGGCAACAACGATGAACTGTGATAGGCATAGGTGAACACACGACGCCCCCGGCCAAGAAGGTAGCGCACCAGCCGCTTGTTTTCGTCAAGTGTCACCCCTTCGGGTGTGAGTGCGATGCGCTCCACGATGCCAAGGCGGCTCAAAATTCCGGGAAGCCGCAGGCGGCGCCCCAGCGCTTTGTCGACCAGGCCATGAACCATTGGCGCAGCGTCCCCCAGAATGCCAGGAAAGCCACGTGTCAATGGCACCTCGAACAGACGGTGTCCCGGCCCGCACCAGTACGGATCATGGGGGTATTCCCGGAAATCGGGACCGCCGTCGGCGGCAAAGCTGGTAGACGGCACCACACTGAGATCAATCTCGTAGCCGAGAGCGACGAGTGTCTCGGCCGTATTCGGCCCCAACCCGTATCTCCCGGCCTTGTAGATGGTCGGCCGACATCCCACCGTGCCAGCAATGCGCTCGGTCAGGCGTGCAAGTTTGGCGCGTTCCAGGTCGGGGGGCAGGTTTCCCGGATAGGAATTGAAAGTGCTGACCTCTTCGTCATCGGGCGGATTGACCCAGGGATGCAGATGTGCGCCCACCAGACAGCGCCCGTCCGCCTGCCAGCCACCAAGCAGCCCCGCCGCCTCTACGTCATCGGCTACCGGATAGTCGATGACGTAGGTGGGTACGGCGCCATGGGCGTCAAACACCGCTTGGGCATGGACCTGCTCGAAGATGTTTCGCACCGCGCGACTTTCCCGGTCGAACGGGGCCGACCAGTCGAACTCTTCCTCGGTATCGATGACGATGAGGAGCAGCGGGGGTTGCTCCGGCGGCACCGACGCCACACGGCGAGACGAAACGGCAATCACGCGGCGGGTCCCTCGCTGGTATCGTCGCGGCCCGCACGACGCCGCCGCGCCGGGCGAATGTCGAATTTTTTCGACTTGCCCGGATTGACCTTGTCATCGTAGCGCACGGACCGATAGATGACGAATCCAATGGCCATCAGAAATATCAGGAATGCCGCATTTTCCAGCAAACTCATCATGCTTGTTTATAGCTCCGTCAATTAGGCAGACCGCACAATACAAAAAAAGGCTAAGGAATTCGTAAGGCTTTCCAATCTAGCGTGACAGGCCAGTAGCGTCACCGCTATAAAAGCGCGAAACGGACCATGCACAAAAAATTAAGGGCCTGGTGTGTATCAGTGATAAGTGCTGGTCGACCAGTGTCGGTCACGAATTGGCGGTTTAGCTGAACCAATCGGGGGGCCTCGCGCATGTTGCGCAGCCTGTTAGTCTTCATTCTGATTTTCGCAGCGCTACCCGTTGCGGTGGCCAAGCCCCATGTGGGGGTCCTGGTCTGGTCGTGGATTTCCTATATGAATCCTCACCGACTGACCTATGGCATGGCCTATAACTTCAATTTTCTGGATTATGTGGCGGCCGTAACCTTCGTGGGCCTGCTTTTTACCCGTGAGCGCAAGACGCTTCCCAATCACCCGATCGTTTACCTGCTGATTGCCTATTTCGTGTGGGTGACCATTACCAGCCTGTTTGCCGTGTACCAGGAGCTGGCGTGGGCGAAATGGATCAAATTCTTCAAGATCATTCTGTTCACGTTCATCACCATGATGCTGATGCAATCCCGGGGTCGCATGGAAGCTCTGATCTGGGTGATCGTTCTGTCACTCGGCTTTTTCACCAGCAAAGGCGGACTTTTCACCATTCTGACCGGCGGGGCGCATCGGGTCTGGGGACCACCGGGCACCGCCTATACCGACAACAACGAGTTCGCCCTGGCGACGGTGATGCTGATCCCGCTGCTGCGATATTTGCAGACCCAGACCGAGAACAAACTTTTGCGCTGGACCCTGTTCGGCATGATTTTCTTGAGCATGTTCGCCATCTTCGGAACCCAGTCCCGCGGCGGTCTGGTGGCCATCGCCGCCATGCTGATTTTCCTGATCTACAAGGCGCGCAAGCTGATGTTCGGGATGTTCGCGCTCGGCCTTGCCGTCATCATCGGGTACTTCGTGATGCCCGAATCCTGGCGCGAGCGCA
Source organism: Alphaproteobacteria bacterium (assembly GCA_003695065.1). GTDB lineage: Bacteria > Pseudomonadota > Alphaproteobacteria > Sphingomonadales > Govanellaceae > J090. The sequence goes on along the minus strand of RFJA01000206.1, from coordinate 3,958 downwards.
TGGCGACGATCCAGAACTATGAGCAGGACGCCTCCGCCCGGGGTCGGCTCGATATGTGGAAGTTTGCCATCGACGTGGCAAACGACAGTCCGATCGTCGGCGGCGGTTTCGATGTGTTCTACCACGAAGGGTACCGTGCCGCCTACCTGCCGGAAGGCGTCGAGGGGCGCGCCGCCCATTCCATCTATTTTGAAGTCCTGGGCGAGCACGGCTATGTGGGACTGATCCTGTTCTTCCTGATTGGCATCACCGCCTTCTTTACTTGTGGCGCCATTGTTGATCGCTGCAAAATTCATGACGAACTTCGATGGGCGCGTGAACTGGCGGCGATGCTTCAGGTCAGTATTGTCGGCTACGCCAGCGCCGGTGCATTCCTGACCATTGCGACCTTTGACCTTTATTATCATTTGGTGGCGATCACCGCGATCCTTCGGGTGATGGTTGACAAACAGCTCAAAGCGTTGGAGGTTCGCAACCAAACGGAAACCGGCGCCGAAAGCCGTCGCTTCCGGCCACAAAGACCAAATCCGGCGGCGATCCGGAAATCCTGACGTTTTCCACCTGTTCCAGCAGAAGTGCACCTCATGTCCAAGACCAAGATTCATCTGATTGCGGCGGCTCGACCCAATTTCATGAAAATCGCCCCGCTCTACCATGCGCTCGCCGCCGAGGAATGGTGCGATCCTGCAATCGTCCACACCGGTCAGCACTATGACGCCAACATGTCCGACGCCTTTTTCCGGGATCTTGGCATGCCCGATCCACGGTTTCATCTTGGGGTTGGCAGTGGTAGCCACGCGGAGCAAACGGGTGGTGTCATGATTGCCTATGAAAAGATCTGCCTTTCAGAACGACCGGACTGGGTCGTCGTGGTGGGGGACGTCAATTCAACCGCGGCCTGTGCTCAGGTCGGCGCCAAGCTCCATATTCCCGTCGCGCACCTCGAAGCCGGTCTGAGAAGTGGCGATCGGCGCATGCCCGAAGAAATCAATCGTCTCGTCACGGACGCCATCAGCGACGTGTTGTGGACCCCGTCACCGGACGCCGATGAAAACCTGCTACGCGAAGGTGTGGACCCCGCCCGGATTACCCGGGTTGGCAATATCATGATCGACTCGTTCGAACGGATGCGCGCCCAGATCGAGGCCGAGAATGCCCCCGCTGCCTTCGACCTGGAGCCAGGCGCCTACGGCGTTGTGACCCTGCACCGGCCGTCCAATGTTGACGACCCGGATATGCTCGCGCTTCTGGTCAATCAGCTGATCGGAGCGGCGGCCCGGCTTCCGCTCCTGTTCGCGGTTCATCCGCGCACGCGCAACCGGCTCAACGCGTCCGGGCTCTGGCCAAAGCTTGAACAGGCGCCGGGCATGAAGCTTGCCGAACCGGTAAACTACATCCGCTTCATGAGTCTGGTGCGCACGGCAAAGCTGATCATTACCGACTCCGGCGGCATCCAGGAAGAGAGCACCTATCTCGATATTCCCTGCCTCACACTCAGGGAAAACACCGAGCGCCCAATTACCATCACTCAAGGCAGCAACCGACTGGTGAAACCGGACGAATTGCTGGCGAACGTGGAGCAGGTGCTCGCTGGCAAATGGCCCCACGGCCGCAAACCCGATCGCTGGGACGGCCATACGGCGGAGCGAATCGTCGACGATCTGAAAAAACGGACCAGGCTTTAGGGTCCGGACTCATTAGGGGGACCCTAGGCTTTAAACCCGAGCCGCGTAAACACGTGGTACTCAGGACCACGTCTGCGCCCGGTTACGTGCCACAGTATGAACTGAACCGCGACGTAAACAGCCGCCCCTATGGGAATGCGCCACAGATTTTCCGGCACCTGCGACACAACCAGGGCCATGGCTCCAACGGCAGCGATGGTGCGCCATTTGACCGACACGACCGCCGCCAAGGGCACCTTGAGGATCAGGGTCACATAACCCAGGCAAATCAGGTAATAGGCCGCATAGGCAACAAGCAACGCCCAGGCAACGCCCTCCAGTCCGTATAGCGGTGTGAACACGGCCAATGCTGGTACAACGGCCGCCACTCTGGCCAACAGCAAAAACGAACTGTCACGGGATCGACCTCGCGCCATGGCGACCATGGCGGGATTGAGCCAGAGTGTCGCAAGCAAATTTGCGATTGCGAGGATTTCAACCAGCGGCACAATTGGCAACCAGGTTTCGCCCAGAACCAGTTGCACGGCTGGGCCCGCCACCAGGGCAATTCCGACACAGGCGGGGGCGAGCACCAGAAAGCACACGCCCACCGCCTGCATATAGAGGTCGACCGCCCGGTCCTTGTCCTTCGAGTACGCCGGAAACAGGGCCCGGAGAATGGGTAGGGTGATCTCGGACGAGACCAGGTTCCCGATTTCAGCCGCCATACGATAGTAGCCAACCTGTGTGGATCCCAACAGGCGGGCGATCAGAAATACCGGGGCCTGGCGCAACGCGTAAACGAGATAATTGTTGATCAACAACCACTTGCTGAAGCTGAACAGATCGCGCCAGGCGGCAAGGCTGAACCACGGCCGATACCGGCTGGCGATGTAGCTCATGACCAGACTGGCCGTTGCGTTTCCCGCCGCTCCGATGACCAGGGCCCAGTAACTTCTCAGATACAGGGCAAATCCGATGTTGAACGCAATTCCAACCAGCTTGGGCCCGACCATCAGCGCAAAATCCGGACCAAACCACAGCTTTTTGCGAAAATCCACGATACCGATATTCACGAATCCACGCAGCAACGATACGCCGGCAAGGGCATAGGTCACCGCTTCGAGGCGTGGCTCGTCGAAAAAGTCGGCCATGGGCGCGGCCACGATCGCCAACAGAGCCACCGAGAGCACACCCTTGATGACGTTGAGTGTCCATGCGGTATTGTATTTGTCCCTGCCCGCCTGCTGATCCTGAATCAGGGACATTTCGAAGCCTAGCGAACTGATAAGGTCGATGAAGCCCACGATCATCATGGCCTGAGCGATCAGCCCAAAGTCCTCAGGCATCAGGATACGCGCCAGCACGAAGGTGCTGATTAGCCCCAGAAACCGCACTGCCTGGCGCGCGGCCAGCATCCAGACGGTTCCCCGTGCGGCCTTGCGACTTATTTCAGACATGAGTCATGCCGCCGTCGTTGAGATTGTCCCCATTCCCGTGATGGATGAGCATGAGCGCACTACCTGCCGGTTTTGCCGGACCTTAACCCTTGCCGGTTATTCTTCTACGCTTAAATGCCTTGCGAACAAATGAAAACTTGGCCTTCCTAGCGCCATTTTTGCGGATTATGGTTAGGTTGCCAACGAGCTGGAGTTACCCGATGCGATCAATCAATGTCATCAGATCACCCATGCGGTTTTGCGCCGTGCTTGCGGCGGGTCTGTTTCTTGCCACCACCGCCTGGTCCAAACCGCTTCTCGAGAAGCCGATTTATAACGAGGCGACAGGCAGCTACTATGAATTGATTGATTACCGGCCCACGGGTGGGGGATATGGTCTGCGCTGGGAGGAAGCCGAAAAACTCGCCCAGAAGCGCGTTCTTGGCGGCGTTCGGGGACGGCTGGCGCTGATCCGTGATCCGCAAACCGAGCTTTTTCTCAAGGTGAATCTGCGTCCCACCAGCGCCACATGGTTCGGGCTTTACTTCGACTGCGCGACTCAGTCCTTCCGTTGGATCGACGACAAACCGCTCAAGCCAGGCGACTATGCCAACTTCGACCCTTCAAACTGGCTGCGCGACCGCGTGCAACTTTGTAATCCAATGTACAAGCAAACGCGCTATCCGGCCTTTATCGATATGAGCAGGGACAAAAGGTGGGGCGTCGAGGGCCCGCTCAAACTGTTCTACTACTATATCGTCGAATATCCGACCGGTGGTCGGGTCGAAGGCGCCGAGGAAGCGCAAGCGTTCTCCGTACCCGAGATAGACGAACATACGCTTCCCGCCAGCGAAT
>RFJA01000020.1 GCA_003695065.1 Alphaproteobacteria bacterium | reverse complement strand
GACAGATGAATCAGCCGGGCAATCCGCCGCCAGTCGAAATTCGGATGGACCGCGGGTTCATTGGCTGCAACTTTACGAGCCGTCTCAGCCGCCATTGTGTGATTCTCCCCAATTCCCAAACAGGCCAGACCGACTCCTGGCCGGGGTGCTTGGGGAAGAATATCGCTCGGGCTCCGGGAATGTCCTTGTTATTTTCGCCGGATTTTCAGGAAATAAGAAATATTTTGCAAAAATTATGGCTTGTATGGGGTAGAACGTGCCCCTCTTTAGCTGTCTTCCGGCAAGGTGGTTTCTGAGAGAGTCAATCGCCTGCGTCGGACTCGCCGTCGTCGGGTATCGGCTCGGTACCCGGAATCACATAGCTTTCCTTGAGCCAGCGGCCAAGGTCCAGATCACTGCAGCGGCGGGAACAGAACGGGCGATAGCGTGGGGTCGCTGGTTCTTTGCAGATCGGACATCTGGATTTGGCGTTCTCGGTCATGGACAGGGCTTTTCAGGTCATTGGGTCAGATCATCGGAGGTTGCAAGATATCACGCCCGGGCCCGACTATAGACATTCCATCGCCCCGGCTCCAGGTCTGCGGTCACGTCGAACACGATTCGGGCATGCAAGGTCTCCCGGGCGCGGGCAAGGGGCGACTGGCCATCAAGATCGGTTTCCTCAAGCCAGGCGGCGCTGCGCGCGTCGCAGCAAACCACCAGTGTGTGGCCCGGCGCCCTGCGGCTTTCGCGTTCAAGGGCGCGCAAGATGGCGCTGCCCGCAGTAGCGGGGTTGGGGGTCAGACTCGTCGTGCGTTCGCCGATCTCGTCCAGGAGCGGGGTTGCGCGCCGTTCCCGGTTAAGCTCCACCACACCGAAACGGGACATGTTGGTCCGCTCGGTGGGAACCGGATCCTCGGCCAGGGCGGTGTCGAGCGCCGTCATGACTGCTTTGCGTGATTGTGCCGTGCGCATGCCCACGAAATCGATGAACACCAGGCCACCGACCCGGGCCAGCCTCAGATAGCGGGCAATCTCGCGGGCGGCGTCGATGTTGACGGCGCATGCCACCGCTTCCGGATCGGGGCCGCTGGCTGTGCCGGTGTCCACGTCAATGGTGGTGCCGGCGGCGGTTTCCTCAATGGTCAATGCCCCGCCGCCGGGCAACTGTCGGCGCGGTGTGAACAGCCGTTCAATTTCTTCCTCGATGCCCAGTCGCTCGAACGCGGGCGGGTCGTCGCGATCGAGGCGGACGCGGTCCGCGAGGGCCGAAAACCGGGTGCGGATACGCTGGTACAGAGCCGGGTCGGACACCAGAACCGATTCGATTGTGTCGCTTTCGCGTGTGTGCAACGGGGTCAGCCATCGGTCGGGTTCCCGATAGAGGCGTCCGGGGCGGTCGGTGCTGGAGAAGATTTCCCGGCTGACGGTTTCCCGGCGGGCCACGATGCGTTTGTTGTGACGTGCACCCACGCGCAAGCGGACCGGGATCAGATCTCCCTCGGCGGGCCGGGACCGGCTACGTCGCAGCGGCAGATAGGCTTCCAGATTGCCGCCGAGGGAGAGAAATGCTCCGTCACCCCCGGAGGGAATCTTGGAGACCCGGGCCAGAAAAATGTCATTGTCTCGCACCGCCTCCCACGGGCGGTCATAGACCAGTTCCACCAGGCCGGCGGGGCCAAGGACGGCGGTGCGGATTTCGCCGAGCCCGCCGTCAATGACGATGATATCAGCCATCGCTTGTGAGCGGGAACAGCCGATAGCCCGCCGCCGTCAACAAGTTGGACACTTCAAAAAGCGGCAGCCCGACCACGGCGGAATAGGAGCCGTTCAGCCGACGCACGAAAGCGCCGGCGCGGCCCTGTATGGCGTAGCCCCCGGCTTTTCCATCCCATTCGCGACTCGCCAGATAGCCGGACATCTCTTGCGGCGTGAGCCGCTTGAAGGTGATCTTGGTGGCCACCACCCGCAAGGCAATCCGCCCGTTGGGAAGAGCCAGTGCGACACCGGACACAACCGTATGGCGCCGTCCCGACAACAGGCGCAAGCAGGCTTGTGCTTCATCCTCCGAATGTGGTTTCGGCAGGATGCGCCGTCCACATGCGACCACGGTATCGGCCGCCAGGACCAGGGCTTCCGGATGACGCGCCGCGACGACGACAGCCTTCTCCCGTGCCAGTCGGCGGGCCAGGGCCAGCGGGCGTTCGCCCGGTGCGGGAGTCTCGTCTATGTGGGCCGGATCAATCTGGTCGGGTATGATCCCGATCTGCGCCAACAGGTCAAGGCGGCGTGGCGAGGCTGAGGCGAGTATCAGGCGAGGGGACGGTGATGCGGTGGGCGCGGCCTTCATCGCTGCTTCATAGGCCCGCCGCTCATTTGTGGCGGAAGGTGATCCGACCCTTGGTCAGATCGTAAGGGCTCATCTCGACCGTGACCCGGTCGCCGGCGAGCACGCGAATACGAAATTTGCGCATCTTGCCGGCGGTGTGCGCGAGCACTTCGTGACCGTTTTCAAGTTCCACCCGGAACATGGCGTTGGGCAGAATCTCTTTCACGGTCCCTTCGAACTCAAGCAGTTCTTCTTTAGCCATTCATCATCCCTAAGGCCTGAGAGAATTTTTCCTGCTAGATAAATAGCCGTAAATCAGCGAAAAGCAAGGTTTGTAAGCGGTTGTCTGATTCTGATATCCGGATCCGGGCCTCAGATCTGGGGTGGCGGCGCCACGGCGAAGCGTGCCTTGATGCGCTCCATCAGGGAATCACGCACCTCGCGGTACGCGGCAAGCACCGTCTCCCGGCTGCCTTCGACTGCAGTGGGATCCTGGGTTGGCCAGTATTCCACATCGCAGGCGTTGGTGCGTGTCAGTTCCACCGCCCGGTGCTGGGCTTCGGGGGTGAGCGAAATCACCAGATCAAACGAGGCATCCTCAAGGTCATCGAAGGTCTTGGCATGGTGGCCGGCAAGGTCGAGCCCGATCTCATCCATGACGGCTACGGCGAAGGGGTCGGCCTCATCGTCCTCGCACCGCACGCCGACCGAATCGACAAAAACGCGGCGTCCGAGCAGATGTTTGGCGATCGCCTCGGCCATGGGCGAGCGGACCCGGTTGAGGGTGCAGGCGAACAGGACACTGGTGGGTACTCGCGGCGGCTTGGGTGAGTCGGACGGCGCGGCGGGCATGGAAATCCCTTTCAGCCCCGGATCTGCAGGACGCAAAGCAGGGTAAACAGCCGGCGCGCCGTATCAAAGTCCACTTCCACCTTGTCAGCCAGGCGTTCCCTGAGCAGTTCCGATCCCTCGTTGTGTAAGCCCCTGCGGCCCATGTCGATGGCCTCGATCTGGCGCGGGCTTGCCGACTTGATCGCCTTGAAGTAGCTGTCGCAGATCAGAAAATATTCCTTGATGATGCGGCGGAACGGGGTCAGCGGCAGAACGATGGTCTCAAGGCCCACGTCGTCGGCGGTCATTATGTCCATGGCCAGCCGGTTGTCTTCCATACGCAGGACCAGCTTGTAGGGACCCGGGTAACTGGCGGCATAATCCGCCTTGGGGGCGAAGTAATTTTCTTCGAGCAGATCAAAGATGGCGACCCGACGTTCGTGCTCGATATCGGGATTGCGCCGGATGATCGACTTCTCGTCGAGCCTCAGGTCGCAAATCCGCTGGGTGCTTTCCGTCCCGGTCTCCGCCGGATCGTCACTCATGCCTGGCGCCTTGATGTGCGGCCGGCGGTTGTGGCCGGCCGCGGGTTACTCCTTCCCGTTCTTGAGTCTGACGATGACCGAACGGGCATGTGCGTCAAGTCCCTCTGCCTCGGCCAGTGTTATCGCAGCCGGACCGATCTTGGCAATGCTTGACGGATCAAGTCGCACCCGGCTGGTGCGCTTCATGAAGTCAAGCACCGAAAGACCGGACGAAAACCGTGCGCTGCGGCTGGTGGGCAGCACATGGTTGGGGCCGGCCACATAGTCACCCATGGCCTCGGGTGTGTAGCGACCCAGAAACATGGCGCCGGCATTGCTGATCCGGTCGGCGAGTGAGTCCGGGTCGTCGATGGCGAGTTCCAGGTGTTCGGGTGCGATGGCGTCAACCAGAGGAACGGCATCGGCAAGATCGTTCACGACGATGATCGCGCCGTGGGCGGTCCAGCTCGCTCGCGCAATGCCTGCCCTGGGCAGGGTCTTGAGCTGTTCCTCCACCGCCTCGGCGACCGCGTCGGCGAAAGCCGCGTCGTCGGTGATCAGGACCGACTGAGCCGACTGGTCGTGCTCGGCCTGCGAGAGCAGGTCGGCGGCGATCCAGTCGGGCTGGTTGCGGGCGTCGGCGACCACCAATATCTCCGACGGCCCGGCGATCATGTCGATGCCCGCGACGCCGAATACCTGGCGCTTTGCCTCTGCCACAAAGGCATTGCCCGGACCGGTGATCTTGTCCACGGGACGGATGGTTTCGGTGCCATAGGCGAGCGCGGCCACTGCCTGGGCGCCCCCAATTCGATAGATTTCGGTCACGCCTGCAATGTCGGCGGCGGCCAGCACCAGAGGGTTCAGTTCGCCTCCGGGGGCTGGCACCACCATGACGATGCGTTCGACGCCGGCAACCCGGGCCGGAATCGCATTCATCAGGACCGAACTGGGATAGCTGGCCTTGCCGCCCGGCACATAGAGGCCAGCCGCGCCCACCGCCGTCCAGCGATGGCCAAGCTCGGCCCCGGTGTCGTCCCGGTAGTTCAGGTCTTCGGGCAATTGGCGCTGGTGAAAGGCGGCGATGCGCTCCGCTGCCTGGGCCAGCGCGTCAAGTGTCTCGGCGGCGCATTGGGCGCGTGCCGCCGCGATCTCCTGCTGCGGAATGCGCAGGGTCGCGGGCGTCAGCGCCAATCCGT
>RFJA01000205.1 GCA_003695065.1 Alphaproteobacteria bacterium | reverse complement strand
CCGCTGGCCCTACAGTAGAGGCCATTGATCCGGTGCGCTATATCGCCAACCGATCGTCCGGCAAACAAGGCTACGCCATTGCCGCGGCGCTTGCCCGTCTGGGCGCCCGAGTCACCCTGGTTTCCGGTCCCACCGCACTGCCCGCGCCCGGCGGCGTGGAAGTGGTGCAGGTGGAATCGGCACGCGAGATGCTGGCCGCCTGCGAAGCGGCGCTGCCCGCCGACATCGCAGTGTGCGTCGCCGCCGTATCCGACTGGCGGATTGCCGAGGCCAATGGTCAGAAAATCAAAAAGGCGGGCGATCCGCCAACACTCGCCCTGGTCGAAAATCCGGATATTCTGGCCACGTTATCGGCAAGAAAGGCCGACCGGCCAGCGCTGGTCGTCGGATTCGCGGCGGAGACCGAAAAGGTCGTTGAGCATGCCCGCGCCAAACGGGCGCGCAAGGGCTGTGACTGGATCGTGGCCAACGATGTCTCACCGGATGCAGGAGTCATGGGCGGAGACAATAATACCGTGCATCTGATCACCGCCAAGGGTGTGGAGGACTGGCCCACCGCCGCCAAGGCCGAAATCGCCCACCGGCTGGCGCAGCGTATTGCCTCTCATTTTGCGGCAATCAGGGATTAGCAAGAGATGATCGACGTTAAGGTGACCCGACTTCCCCACGGACAAGGGCTTGCACTGCCTGCCTATGAGACCGAAGACAGTGCCGGCATGGATTTGCGGGCCGCGGTGCCGGAAGACGAGCCTCTGGTCGTGGAACCGGGCGCCTGGGCCCTGGTGCCCACCGGTCTGGCCATTGCGCTGCCCGGGGGTTACGAGGCCCAGATTCGCCCGCGATCGGGCCTTGCCGCCAAGCATGGCGTGACCGTGCTTAACAGTCCGGGCACCATCGACGCCGATTATCGCGGCGAGGTGAAGGTGATCCTGATCAACCATAGCGCGGTGCCGTTCACGATCGAACGTGGCATGCGGATCGCCCAAATGGTGGTGGCGCCGGTCACGAGAGTCGCATTCAGCGAGGAACGCAAGCTGGCCGGGACCGCGCGCGGGGCGGGCGGATTCGGCTCGACAGGAGTCTGAGCGCCGACGACGCAACAGGGGATGGGATTGATGTTCCGGTTTTCGAAGAAAATGATATTCGCGCTCGAAGCGGTGGTGGATATCGCCTACAACGGCCGCATCGAACCCGTTCAGTCCAAGGAAATCACGCGCCGGCAGGGTATTCCCCAGCGCTATCTGGAACAGGTCATGCAACAATTGGTGCGGGCCGGCATTCTGCGCGGCGTGCGCGGCCCCCGGGGCGGCTATTTTCTGGCCCGGGAACGCCGGCGGATTACCGTGGCGGAAATCCTCAACGTGGTCGCCTCGCTGGAAAGCGGGGCAGACAGCAACGTCTATGAATCCAAATCGGACCTGGGCCAAAAGGTCGTCAAGCCATTGATCGAAGAGATCAATAGGGAGATCATGGAAAAACTTGAGGGCATCACCGTTGAAGACCTGTGCACCGAGGCATCAAGCTCGGGCATTCAGTCCGAGGCGGCGCGCAAACTGGACTTCACCATCTGATCGGCTCTAGCAAGTATAAGGAGGCCATTCATGGCGGTTTCTGACAAAACGCAAGACCAGGCATCGGTGACCAGGACGGGCACCAGGGGCCGTGGCCGGATCTACCCCAGCCTGACCGAGACTATCGGTAACACGCCCCTTGTCCGAATCAACCGGATGGCCGCACACACCGAAGCGGAAATTCTGGCCAAGCTTGAATTTTTCAATCCGATCGCGTCGGTCAAGGACCGCATCGGCGTGGCCATGATCGAAGCACTTGAACAACAGGGCAAGATCAAACCCGATTCGATCATCGTGGAGCCGACGTCAGGCAATACCGGTATTGCGCTTGCTTTCGTCTGCGCGGCCAAAGGCTACAAACTGATTCTCGTCATGCCGGAGAGCATGTCCATCGAGCGGCGCAAAATGCTGCTGCTGCTTGGCGCGCAGCTCGAATTGACCCCGGCGGCGGAGGGTATGAAAGGCGCCATTGCGCGGGCCGAACAGATTGTCGCCAACAACGCCAACGCCGTCATGCCGCAGCAATTCGACAACCCGGCCAACCCGCAGATTCACAGGATCACCACCGCCGAAGAAATCTGGAATGATACCGATGGCGCGGTGGACGTTGTTGTCTCGGGCGTTGGCACCGGTGGCACGATTACCGGCGTTGGGGAGGTGCTCAAGGAACGCAAGCCTTCGGTTCGAATGATCGCAGTCGAGCCCGAAGACAGCGCCATTCTTTCCGGTCGTCAGCCCGGTCCGCACAAGATCCAGGGCATTGGTGCCGGCTTCGTGCCGTCGATCCTGGATACCAGAATCATCGACGAGGTGATCACCATCGGTAACGAAACGGCGTTCGAGACCGCCCGGCGGCTGGCCCGCGAGGAGGGGATTCCCGTGGGAATCTCGTCGGGTGCAGCGATGGCGGCAGCGCTGGAAGTGGCCGAATGCAAGGACATGAAGGGCAAGACCATTGTGGTCATCTTCCCGTCCTTTGCCGAGCGCTACCTGACCACCGCGCTGTTCGAAGGACTCTGACCGCATCCGCATGACACTGAGCGACGATCAACTGGAACGCTATGCCCGCCATATCATCCTGCGGGAAGTGGGTGGCGCGGGCCAGCGCAAACTGCTCGACTCGAAAGTTCTGGTGGTCGGAGCGGGGGGGCTTGGGTCACCGATTCTCCTGTACCTGGCAGCGGCGGGGGTGGGCACATTGGGTATCGTGGACGACGACACGGTGGCGCTGTCCAACCTGCAGCGTCAGATCGTTCACGCCACCGAGGCCCTGGGCCAGGCCAAGACGACCAGTGCCGCCTGCACCCTCAAAGCCATAAACCCGGACGTAGAGATCATCACCCACAATGTGCGTCTGACGCCCGAAAATGCCGAAGAAATCATCTCTGGCTATGACCTGGTGGCTGACGGCTGCGACAATTTCGCCACCCGTTTTCTGGTCAACGACGCCTGTTATTTTCTGAAAAAACCCCTGGTTTCCGGCGCGCTCAGTCAGTTCGACGGCCAGCTCGCCACGTTCAAGGCTTACGCCGGCAATGGACTGCCCTGCTATCGCTGTTTCGTGGCCGAAGACCCTGGCGCCGTTATGAACTGCGCAGAAGCGGGCATTCTGGGTGCCGTGGCCGGCGTCCTCGGGTCGTGGCAGGCGCTTGAGGTGCTCAAGGAGCTGATCGGGATCGGTGAGAGCCTGGCCGGACGGATCCTGCTGTTCGAGGGACTGACCGCGCGCACCCGCAAGATTCGACTGCCGCGCGATCCGCAGTGCCCGCTGTGTGGCGATAGCCCGCGAATTCATCACATCGGAGAAGGATTGGTCGCCGAAACGTCTCAGGAATAGACACTCTCGGCGCCAAGATCCAGAAGCACCCGGTCCGGCGGAGTATGACCGTCGACAAAGGTCTTGATGTTGATCAGCACCTTCTCGCCCATGTCGAGACGGCCCTCGATGGTGGCCGATCCCATATGCGGCAAGAGCACCACATTGTCCATGGCCAGCAGCTTGGGGTTGACAGCCGGTTCCTGCTCAAACACGTCAAGCCCGGCACCCGCAATCTTTCCCTGCTCCAGCAGCCGGACCAGCGCATTTTCGTCGATCACCTCGCCGCGCGACGTGTTGATTATATAGCAGTGCGGCTGCAACAGCTGCAAACGGCGCGCCGACAACAGATGATAGGTGGCCGGCGTGTGAGGACAATTGACCGAAATGATGTCCATCCGGGCCAGCATCTGGTCAAGACTTTCCCAATAGGTGGCTTCCAGTTCGTCCTCCACCTCGGCTGCAACGCGGTGACGGTTGTGATAGTGAATCGACAGGCCAAACGCCTTGGCGCGCCGCGCCACCGCCTGGCCAATGCGCCCCATGCCGATGATGCCAAGACGCTTGCCCCAGATCCGGTGGCCCAGCATCCAGGTTGGCGACCAGCCTTCCCACGTCCCGGCGCGCAGCAGCCGTTCCCCTTCGGTGAGCCGGCGCGGCACCGCGAGGATCAACGCCATGGTCATGTCGGCAGTATCCTCGGTCAACACCCCGGGGGTGTTGGTCACCGTGATTCCCCGCTGACGCGCCGCCGCCAGGTCAATATGATCGACACCGGTCCCGAAGTTGGCGATCAGGCGCAGTTGCGGCCCGGCATGGGCCAGAACCCGGGAATCAATGCGATCGGTAACCGTCGGGACCAGAACATCCGCCCGCTTGACAGCGTCCGCCAGTTGCTCCTGGGTCAGCGGTACATCGTCCACGTTCAGCTCGACCTTGAAGAGCTCCATCATCCGCGTTTCAATGGCATCCGGCAACTTTCGCGTGACGATGACCAAGGGCTTCTTCAGGCTCATGAACGGGCTCCACCTACTTCACTGATTGCCGGATATGCAACCGGGATGCGCGCCCCCGCGCGACAACTTGGTCGGGACAGAAGCGTATCGCCTGCCACCCGCTTCGAACAATGTCTAAGCTGTGGTGAGTTCATAGACGTGTGTAGCAAAACTCCCGCGCCGATTCAAATGAAGCCGTTGTGATATCTGTGATAAAGCCCACGCGAGAACCTTGACCCAGACCCCGGCGCCCCCCTAGATAGGCGGGCACAGTCGCCAATCGCGAGACAGAAGTAACCGTGAAAACATCCAGTCTTTTCGCCATCCTGAACCTTCTGGTTGTGGGTATTGGACTGAATCTGACGGGCCTGGCGGCACCGTCGGCGGCGCAGACCGTGGGCGGGTCAGGACTTCCGGTTCCGCGCTTCGTCTCGCTGGCCTCCAGCGAGGTGAACATGCGTGCCGGCCCGGGTCGGCGCTATCCGATCCGTTGGGTCTATCTGCGCAAGGGACTGCCGCTCAAGGTGGAGGCGGAGTTCGATATCTGGCGCAAGGTCCGGGACGCGGACGGCGAGACCGGATGGATTCATGGCAGCCTGCTCTCGGGCCGGCGGACCGTGGAGATCCGGGGCACGATCCGTGGTCTGCACCAGAAACCTCATCCCGCAAGCGCGCTCAAACTTCGCGCCGAACCCGGGGTGATCGGAGAACTGGTTGAGTGCAGGGGGCGCTGGTGTCAGGTCAGGATCGCCGGCAAGAAAGGTTGGATCGAACGCGACGGTCTGTGGGGCGTGCTGGAAACCGACTGACCCGGCCTAGCCGCTTTTCAGGCGGATCACCACATCGACCCGCGATACCGCGTTGCCGCGCGGGGCGTCCGGCAGGTTGCCAAGAGTAATCCGGTCACCCGGGATATCCTCAAGCCGGCCATCTTCCTCATAAAAGAAATGGTGGTGATCGGTGACATTGGTGTCAAAATAGGCGCGCCCGCTTTCCACAACGACTTCACGCAACAGGCCCACATCCGTGAACTGGTGGAGTGTGTTGTAAACGGTGGCCAGCGACACCTTGACCCCGTTGGCAATCGCCTCCTCATGCAGGGCCTCGGCCGTCACGTGACGATCGCACCCGCCATCGAACAGCAGCCGGGCCAGAGCCAGACGCTGCCGGGTTGGGCGCAGGCCGGCCTCACGCAAGCGCCTGAGCGCCGGCGCAAAGGGGCGGTCCTGATTCTGTGATGTTGGCTCTTTGCTCACCGGCCACGCTCCACCTTACAAGTTTGAGGCGATTAAAACTATTACAATTATCCTTTATGTGGCAAGTCTCGGGCGATTCGTCAAGACGGCATCGTTGCAGCCGTGCTCGGTCCAACCGTCAGTCCCCCGTCAGAATGCGGTCGACAAGCTGCTTGACCGTCGGCACGAAGCCGTTGGAATAAAACGGATCCGTGGCGAAATGATAGGCCCCGTGGCCGGCAAACATCAGATTGTTTTCCACATCGCCGTCATGGGCGATGTCCTGCAGGGTCTTTTGAATACAGAAGCTACGCGGATCGGCCTTGCGACCAGTGGAGTTTTTCTCGTTGTCGGCCCAGTTGGAAAACTGACACTGACTGAGACAGCCCATGCAGTCGGCCTGGTCGGTGCGGATTTCCTGCTGCTTTTCGGGCGTCACGAAAATCAGCGTGTGATCCGGCGTTTTCATGGCCTCGGTATAGCCCTGGGCCATCCATTGCAGGGCTCTCTCCCGGTCGGCTTCGGCCACATACAATTCGCGACGGTTCACCAGAAGCGGGCTGGTCAGTTCGCCCACCGGCAAGGTGCTGAAGGCGATCTGGCGCTCGCTGCGCGCTTCGAGCTCCTTGAGGAATTCGTTGCGCACCGCCGAGGAATAGAATCCCGTGGGGCTGAACTGATGGAGCTTCACATCGCCCTTGCGCAGTTCCAGAAGCCTGCGCTTCCAGGCCTCGGGGATCGGACTTTCCTTGGTCAGCAACGGGCGGGTCCCATACTGGAACGCGATCGGTCCAAGTTCCGGATTGTCGATCCAGTCTTCCCAGTCACGCAGATACCACACGCCACCGGCCATGATGATCGGCGTGTCATCAAGGCCGAATTCGCGCATCTGCTGACGCAACGCCAGAACCCGCGGGTAGGGATCTTCCGGCTTTTCCGGGTCTTCCGAATTGGACAGACCGTTGTGACCGCCGGCGCGCCACGGGTCCTCGTAGACCACACTGCCAAGCCATTCGGCATATTTGCGGTAGGCCCGCTTCCACAGGGCGCGGAACGCGCGCGCCGAAGAAACGATGGGATGGTAGTAAACCTTGTACTGGGCCGCAATTTCGCTCAGTCGATAGGGCATGCCAGCACCACAGGTGATTCCGTGAACCATCTCCCGCGTGCGGTCCAGAATGCCCCTGAGCACGCGTTCGGCGCCGCCCATTTCCCACAGCACGTTGATGTGGATGCGGCCTTGCCCGCACGCCATCTCGTAAGCCCGCCGCACCTGGGTGATGCCGCCTTCGATGGCGTAACGGACCAGCTCCTCGTGCCGCTCGCGTCGCGTCCGGCCATGATAGATCTGGGGAATGACATTTCCGTTCTCGTCGTAGCTGTCAGCATTGACGCAAGACACGGTGCCCACGCCGCCGGCCGCCGCCCAGGCACCGGAGCTGATACCATTGGTGGCGGAAATGCCCTTCCCGCCCTCAACGAGCGGCAAAACCTCTCGCCCCGAGATCAGCATGGGATTAAGAGCTTTCATCAGTCCTCCTTACCGGATCGGCGTTTCGATCACCCGGTACACCATTATATAAGCCTTCCGAGCCCCAGCAAAAAGGGGAGCCACGCATCGCCGGCGCACCTCCCCTTGCGCGGCCTTGTCGGATCAGGCTTCGACTTCCTCGGTATCAACCGCGTCGGCCTTGCCTCCGGGCGTGATTTCCTCGCCGGTTTCCTGATCGACCACCTTCATGCTCAGGCGCACCTTGCCCCGATCGTCAATGCCCAGCACCTTGACCTTGACTTCATCAC
The DNA here is from genome assembly GCA_003695065.1 of Alphaproteobacteria bacterium. Taxonomy (GTDB): domain Bacteria; phylum Pseudomonadota; class Alphaproteobacteria; order Sphingomonadales; family Govanellaceae; genus J090. Next base: position 8,504 of record RFJA01000205.1, on the reverse strand, counting down.
CTTCCTTGACCACGTCGGTGACCGCCTTGACACGGTGCGGCGCCAGTTCGCTGATGTGCACCAGGCCGTCACGATTGCCGATAAAGTTCACAAACGCACCGAAGTCGACCACCTTCACAACCTTGCCGTCGTAGATCATGCCCACTTCGGGTTCGGCCACGATGTCCTGAATCCACTTGACCGCCTGCTTGATCGCCGCCGCATCCGGCGACGCGATCTTGATGGTGCCATCCTCCTCGATGTCCACCTTGGCGCCGGTCACTTCGCAGATCTCCCGGATCACCTTGCCACCGGTGCCGATGACCTCGCGGATCTTCTCCTTGTTGATCTTGATGGTCTCGATCCGCGGCGCATGCACGCTGACCTCTTCCCGAGCGCCGGACAGGGCCTTCGACATTTCGCCAAGAATGTGCAGGCGCCCGGCGTTGGCTTGCTGCAGGGCCTTCTGCATGATCTCCCGGGTGATGCCGGCAATCTTGATGTCCATCTGCAGCGAGGTGACGCCTTTTTCGGTGCCAGCAACCTTGAAATCCATGTCGCCGAGGTGGTCCTCGTCCCCGAGAATGTCGGACAACACAGCATAGCGGTCACCTTCAAGAATGAGACCCATGGCAATGCCGGAAACCGGGGCCTTGAGCGGCACGCCCGCATCCATCAGGGACAGCGAAGCACCGCAGACCGTGGCCATGCTCGACGAACCATTGGACTCGGTGATCTCCGATACCACACGAATGGTGTAGGGGAACTCTTCCTTGGACGGCAGGACCGCCCGCAGTGCCCGCCAGGCCAGTTTGCCATGGCCCACCTCGCGCCGCCCGGTAAAGCCGACCCGCCCGGTTTCTCCCACCGAATAGGGCGGAAAGTTGTAATGCAGGAGGAAGTTTTCCCGGTAGTTGCCATCGAGCGCATCAATGATCTGCTCGTCGTCTCCGGTCCCCAGGGTGGAAATCACCAGAGCCTGGGTTTCACCACGGGTAAAGAGGGCGCTGCCGTGGGAGCGGGGCAGAACACCCACTTCCGCAACGATTGGTCGCACCGTCTCAAGGTCGCGGCCGTCGATACGCTTCGAGGTATCGAGGATCGCGTTGCGTACAATATCCTTCTCGATATCCTTGATAACGCTACCGACCAGAACCGGGTCGTTCTCCTCCTCGTCGACGAACTTTTCTTTGATCCGGGTGCGGATCGCGTCCAGCGCCTGGGAACGGACCTGTTTCACCGTCTCGCCATAGGCTGCCCGCAAGTCGGCTTCGGCCATCTCCCGGATCGCCTTTTCAAGGGCGCTCGTATCCGGCGCTTCGGGCAGATCCCAAGGCTCCTTGGCGCACGCTTCGGCCAGCTCGATGATGCCTTCGATCACCGGCTGCATGGCTTCATGACCGAACATCACGGCCCCCAGCATGACGTCCTCGGGCAGCTCCCTGGCTTCCGATTCCACCATCAATACGGCGTCACCGGTTCCGGCAACCACCAATTCAAGTGCACTCTCAGCCAGTTCCGGGGTGCGTGGGTTGAGGATGTATTCTCCATCCTTGTACCCCACCTTGGCCGCCCCGATGGGGCCGAAGAACGGTATGCCGGACAGGGTCAACGCCGCACTGGCACCAATCATCGCCACTATGTCCGGGTCATTTTCAAGATCGTGGCTCAGCACCGTGCAGATGACCTGGGTCTCGTTGCGGAAGCTGCCCGGGAAAAGCGGCCGGATCGGTCGATCAATCAGGCGGGAGACCAGGGTTTCCTTTTCCGACGGGCGGCCTTCGCGCTTGAAAAAGCCGCCCGGAATTTTTCCGGCGGCGTACGCGCGTTCCATATAATTCACGGTGAGCGGGAAGAAATCCACATCCTGGCGCGCCTGCTTGGCGGCCACCGCCGTGCACAGCACCGTCGTGCCTTCATAGCTTGCCAACACAGCGCCGTCCGCCTGCCGGGCCACGTGGCCGGTCTCAAGCGTCAGCTTGCGTCCGCCCCACTCAATTTCCTTACGATAGATATCGAACATTTCTATGTCTCTATTTCCTATTTCCGGTCTGTCCTATGCCGGCTTCCCCACGTATCGGACGCGAGGCCATACTATAAACGCCATGCGCGACAGGGAACAGCGGGTTCCCTGTCGTCGAAACACATGCCATCGTGAACGTTGCGCAGGCTTGCCATGCCGTGCGCAATCTGCCCATTCTATTTGCGCAGCCCAAGGCGCTGGATCAGGTCGCTGTAGCGGCTTTCGTCCTTTGCCTTGAGATAATCCAGCAGCCGGCGGCGCTGGTTTACGAGCTTGAGAAGACCCCGACGGGAATGATTGTCCTTCCTGTGGGTCTTGAAGTGTTCGGTCAGATTGGCAATCCGCTCGGTCAGGATGGCCACCTGCACTTCGGGCGACCCGGTGTCGCCGGACTTGGTCTCGAATTCCTTGATCAGCGCTTGCTTGCGCTCTGCAGTAATCGACATCGGTCACGTCTCCATCATCTAGAGATTAAACACGCGCAGAGGCTTCAATCGCCCGTCCATTAGCTCACAAACAGCAATCAGAACATCATCCGCCATAGCGCGGACCATGCCTTCTCGCCGCTGGGGAACATGGACAGTCTGCCCCTGCTTGAGGCGCGACGCCTCACCTTCGGTCAGGGCCACCGCCGGGATGTCGTCCAGCGCGGTCTCAACCGGAAGTACAGTCTGTTCAGGCGGCGCACTATGAACCAATTCTTCCAACTTATCCAGAGAAATCGCGGTCGCTTCGTCAAACGGGCCGACCCGGCAGCGCCGCAGCCGCGTGACATGCCCTAGGGTGCCTAGTTCCCGGCCCAGATCGCGGGCCAGCGACCTCACATAAGTGCCCTTGCCGCAGAGCATCCGCAGCGCCGTCTCGTCCGGCTCCAGTGACGGATCATTAACAATCTGCAGTTGGTCGATCACCACCCGGCGTGGCTTGAGCTCCACCGTCTCGCCCTGGCGCGCAAGATCATAGGCTCTGGCCCCACCAACCCGGACCGCCGAATAGGCGGGCGGCACCTGTTCAATCTCCCCGGTGAAGGCGGGCAGCACCGCCGCCACTTGCTCCGGCGTGGGGCGCTCAGCCACGGTTTCGATCACCGCCCCCTCCGCGTCGTCGGTATCCGTGGCGACTCCCCAGCGGATCACGAACTCGTAGACTTTGCTGGCATCCATGACATAGGGGATGGCCTTGGTCGCCTCACCAAGCGCCACGGGCAACACGCCGGTGGCCAGCGGGTCCAGGGTCCCGCCGTGACCGATCTTGCGCGCCTCGGTCAGCCGACGCACCCGTCCCACAACCTGTGTCGACGTCAGCCCTTGGGGCTTGTCAATATTCAGCCAGCCGTTAATCGCCCTGCCACGGCGCCGTCGTCCCAAAACCGTTGGCTCCTCAGTCGTTGTCTGGTTCGTGCTCGTCGCGCCCGATGCCGGCCCGGGATCGTGCCTGGTCGGGCTCCAGGTCGCGGCGCACCCGCGGGTCCCGGAGCAGCGCCTCGATCCGGTCCGCTTCATCGTAGCTTTCGTCGATCCGGAAATGGAGACGCGGGAAATATTTGAGAATCACGCTATGGGCTATCTGGCCCCGCAGATAGCCGGCGCAGCGATTGAGCCCGGCCATCACCTGCTCGGTGTCGCGCCCGCCAAGCGGCATCACATAAACCTGGGCATGGCGCAAGTCGGCGCTGACCCGCACTTCGGTGATGGTCACCGATACCCCGTCAATCGCCGGATCCCGCAGATCTCCCCGGGCAAGCACCGCCGACAGGGCGTGGCGGATGGTCTCTCCCACCCGCAGCAATCGTTGTCCGGGCCGAGAATGCCGTGAACGTGTCATGATGCGTTGTCCAGGTTTCGCTTGTCGGGATCCGAGGCGCGCCTGCGGGCGGGCGTCAGAGCGCGCGCTGGACTTCCTCGATCTCGTAGACCTCGATCAGGTCGCCAACCTTCATGTCATTGTAATTGGCAAAGGCCATACCGCATTCGGTCCCGGCCTTGACCTCCTTGACCTCATCCTTGAACCGCCTGAGCGATCCGAGCTCCCCGTCGTAGACCACCACGTCGTCGCGCAGGAGCCGCGCTTTCGCACCGGCCCGCACCACCCCCTCGGTCACCAAGCAACCCGCCGCCTTGCCAGCCTTGCCGGCGCTGAACACCTGCAGAACCTCGGCAAGACCCAGGGTATTTTCCCTCTTCTCCGGCGCCAGAAGGCCGCTCATGGCCGCCTTGACGTCGTCGACCAGATCATAGATCACCGAATAATAGCGGATTTCCACACCGTCACGCGCTGCCGCCTCCCGCGCCTGTTTGTTGGCCCGCACGTTGAACGCCAGAATCGGGGCTTCCGACGCCGCCGCCAGCGACACATCACTTTCGGTGATCCCGCCGACAGCCGAGTGGATGACCTTGGCTTCCACTTCTTCCGTCGACAATTTGTCGAGCGCGCTGATGATCGCCTCAACCGAACCCTGCACGTCACCCTTGACCAGAACCGGGAACAGCGTGGCCTGCTGCGACTTGAGCTTGTCAAACATCGCTTCAAGCGATGCGGGACGCCCCGCCGCCTGGCGCGCTTTCTCCTTCTGGCGCATGCGGAAATCGGAAATTTCGCGGGCCCGGGCCTCGTTGTCCACGACCGCAAAATCGTCGCCCGCCGCGGGCGTGCCGTTCAGCCCGAGCACAACCACAGGCTGGGCCGGTCCGGCCGACTTGACCTGGCGATTCCGCTCATCAAGCAGGGCGCGCACCCGCCCCCATTCGGAGCCGGCCACAAACACGTCCCCCACCTTGAGCGTCCCGCGCTGCACCAGAACGGTGGCAACCGGACCGCGCCCCTTGTCGAGTTCGGCCTCGATCACCACGCCTTCCGCGGGCCGGTCCGGATTGGCCTTGAGATCCAGGAGCTCGGCCTGGAGAAGGATCGCCTCCTCAAGCTTGTCCAGGTTGGTTTTCTTGAGGGCCGACACCTCCACGTCGAGGACGTCGCCACCCAGGCTCTCGACAATCACTTCGTGCTGCAACAGATCCTGGCGCACCCGGTCAGGGTTGGCTCCGGGCTTGTCGATCTTGTTGATGGCGACGATGATCGGCACTTCGGCCGCGCGGGCGTGGTTTATGGCTTCCACCGTCTGCGGCATGATGCTGTCGTCAGCGGCCACGACCAGCACGACGATGTCGGTCACCTGCGCGCCACGTGACCGCATGGCGGTAAAGGCCTCGTGGCCCGGCGTATCCAGAAAGGTGATCTTCTCGCCACCGGCAAGCGTCACCTGGTAGGCGCCAATATGCTGGGTGATACCGCCCGCTTCGCTGGCCACCACATCAGTTTCCCGAAGCGCATCAAGCAGCGAGGTCTTGCCGTGATCAACGTGGCCCATAACCGTCACCACCGGTGGCCGGGGCCGAAGGTCCTTCTCGTCGTCCGGCTCACCGCCAATTCCGATCTCCACATCCGCCTCGCTGACCCGTTTGACCTTATGTCCGAACTCCTCGACCACCAGTTCGGCGGTATCGGCATCCAGCGCCTCGTTGATGGTCGCCATCACGCCCATTTTCATCAGCGCCTTGATCACATCGCTGGAGCGGGTCGCCATCCGGTTGGACAACTCCTGCACCGTAATGGTTTCGGGCACCACCACTTCGCGCACCACCTTCTCGGGCGGCTGATGCTCTTCCCGCTTGCGGCGCTTTTCGCGCTTGCGTCTGAGCGCGGCGAGGCTGCGCTGGCGGGTTTCTTCCTCTTCCGTCAGCATGGCCGTGTTGACCGTCAGCTTGTGCTGGCGGCGCCTGGGTTCGCCCTTGCGGCCCGGTGTCTTGGCGGCGGCCCGGCGTTTCCTGAAATCATCGTCGGATTCGTCGAGGTGACGGGCAAGCGGTTTCGCCGGGGCTTCCACCTTGCGCTTGGCCTGGTCGGCCGCCTTGCGTTCTTCTTCCTCAGCCTTGCGGCGGGCCTCTTCCTCGGCCTTGAGTTTTTCCTCCTCCTCGGCGCGGCGAGCTTCCTCCTCGGCCTTGCGCCGGGCCTCTTCCTCGCGCCGGCGGCGGGCTTCCTGGGCAGCGCGTTCCTCGGCCTCGCGGCGCGCCTTGTCTTCCGCAAAACGCCGCGCGATCTCGTCTTCCTCGCGCTTCATCTGTTCTTCGACCGCCTTGGCGCCTTCAAGCGCCCGCAAGCGGGCCTCGCGCTCTTCCTCGGTCAGCCCCTTGTCCGGCCGGGTGCTTTCACTGCTGGGTTTTTCCGCCGCGACTTTAGCCTTGCGCGGCTTGAGAACGGAGGCGTCAAAAGTGGGTTTGGGCGGCGTGGCCTCGACCCGCGCTGCGCCGCCATCCTTTTTCAGGACCACGCGCTTGCGCTTGCGCTCGACAACAACCGCCTTGGGGCCGCGCCCCCCCATACCGGGTCGGCCCGCACCGCCTTCCGCCGGCTTCTTCAAATGAAGCGTGCGGCGACCCTCGGTCTTCTTGTCGTCCTGCTGCGTGTCCGTCTTACTCATACTGTCTTGCCTTATCGCCTTACCTGTTCGCCGGCGTGCCATCCGCCATCGTTTCGTCCGAACCGGCCACCGGATCATATCGTTCAAGCCGGTCGATCATCTCCATAAACCGCGCGCCAAGTCCGTGAGGCCCAAGCGCAGCATGTACCACATTTTCCCGTCCCAACGCCAAACTCAATTGTTCGCGGCTGAAACGACGGACCACTTTTCTTGGCCCGATCCCCTGCAACAGCTTGCGCATGCCGTCTTCGCTGCCGTCACAGGCTTCCACCAATATCGCGGCGTCCTCGCGCCCAAGGAACTCCCGCACCTTTTCAAATCCGGCAACCACCTGGCCCGCGCCACGGGCGAGCCCCAGAATGTCTAGGCACCGTCTGGTTAACAGATCGGTGACCCATTGGCCAAGCCCTGGCTCGACACGGACGGCGCCGCCGTCCTTCCTGGCCCGTGCCACAGCACGCTCGAAGCGACGGGTCCTGACCGCCTGTTCCACCATGTCGCGGCGTGCCGTGACCCAGTATCCCCGCCCCGGCAGCACTCCCGCAATGTCAGGCACGAGGCGGCCTTCCGGATCGACCACAAAACGCAGCAAGCCATCCCTGGGCTGGACTTCCCCGGTTACCAGACAGCGGCGCTCGGGTTCCTGATGCACAGTCCTCGGGCGCGCGGTCATCGCCAGACCCTATGCCTCCTCCCCGGCCTCTTCGTCGGCCTCTTCGTCGGCCGCTTCGCCGGCATGCGCGCCGTCCTCGACCTCTTCATCTTCGAACCAATGGGCGCGGGCCGCCATGATAATGGCGTTTGCCTCCTCGTCGGAAAGACCGAAGTCTTTTAGAATCCCGTCTTTCGACGAGGTGAGCTCGTCCGCCGCCAGATCGCCGAGATCGTCAAGCGTCTTGATACCGGCCTCGCCAAGCGCCACCAGCATTTCGGGCGTCAACCCCTCGATTGCCGCGACGTCATCCTCGACGCCCAGGGCAACGCGCTTCTCTTCAGCCTGCGCCGTGCGCTTCTGCAGCACATCACGGGCGCGGCCCTGAAGTTCCGCGATCAGGTCCTCGTCAAAGCCCTCGATGCCCAGGAATTCCTCCGGATCGACATAGGCAATCTCTTCAAGATCGGCAAAACCTTCAGCCGCGAGAAGCTGGCCAAGGGTCTCATCCACATCAAGCTGCTGGACGAACTCGGCGGTGCGCGCCTTGAACTCCTCCTGACGACGCTCGGACTCCTCGTCCTCGGTCAGAATGTCGATGGTCCATCCGGTCAGTTGCGAGGCGAGCCGGACATTCTGGCCGCGCCGGCCAATGGCCAGGCTGAGCTGGTCATCCGGCACCACCACCTCGACCCGCTGGCTTTCCTCGTCAAGAACCACCTTCACCACATCCGCCGGCGCCAGCGCGCTCACCACGAACGTGGCAGGATCGGGCGACCACTGTATGATGTCGATCTTTTCACCCTGCAGCTCGCCAACCACCGCCTGAACGCGGCTGCCCCGCATACCGACACAGGCGCCCACCGGGTCGATGCTGTGATCGTTGGAAACCACCGCGATCTTGGCCCGGCTTCCCGGGTCACGGGCCACCGATTTGATCTCGATGATACCGTCGTAAATCTCCGGCACCTCCTGCATGAACAGCTTGGCCATGAACTCGGGCTTGGTGCGCGACAGGAAGATTTGCGGGCCACGCTGCTCGCGCCGGACCTCGTAAATATAGGCCCGGACCCGGTCGCCATTGTGGAAATGTTCGCGGGGAATGGTCTGATCCCGACGGATGACCCCTTCGGCCCGACCGATGTCGACCACCACATTGCCATATTCGACCCGCTTGACCACGCCACTGATAATGTCGCCAACGCGGTCCTTGAATTCCAGATACTGGCGCTCGCGCTCGGCATCGCGCACCTTTTGCACGATCACCTGCTTGGCAGTCTGGGCGGCAACCCGGCCGAAATCCATGGGCGGCAGCGAGTCGGCCAGAAAATCACCAACTTCGGCATCCGGCTTGCGCGCCCGCGCGCTTTCAAGAT
>RFJA01000204.1 GCA_003695065.1 Alphaproteobacteria bacterium | reverse complement strand
GTGATGAACTTGCCCGACGGGGCGGCGAGATAGACCGCTGCCTCTGCGATATCCCAAGCGTCGCCCATGCGCATCATCGGGTTGGTCTGGTGAAAGCGTTGGAGCGCCTCCGCCGGGTAGACATGAAAGCCCTCGGTTTCCACCGTGCCCGGAGCGATGCAATTCACCCGGATCTTGAGGGGGGCCCATTCGGTGGCAACCGTCTTGGACAGGTAAATCACGCCAGCGCGCGCTGCGCAGGTGTGGGCAGCTTGCGGCATGCCGCGTCCCACATGGGCCACGATGTTGATGATGGAACCGGACTGCCCGTGGTCACGCCAGCGTTTGGCGGCTTCCTGCATCATCCACCAGGTGCCGTTCAGGTTGGTGTCGATTACGGCAAGCCAGCCCTTGCGTGAAAAGTCGATGGCATCCTGGGGGAACTGACCGCCGCCGTTGTTGATCAGGATATCGAGCCGGCCATGGCGTTCCCAGACTTCGTCCATCAGCGCTTCCACGGCGTCCGGATCTCGGATCGTCATGGCCTTGTATTCCACCTCGGCGCCAACATACTTCCTGATCGCCTCGGCCGCGGTCTTCAGGCGCTCCTCGCGGCGGCTGCTGATAATCACCTTGGCGCCCAGCCGGGCATACAGAAAAGCCATTGCCTTGCCAAGTCCCGACCCGCCGCCAGTGATGATCGCCACCTTGTCCTTGAGAATGCCATCGGCATAGACGGTTGAATGCGTGGCGAGGTCTTCATCGGTGAAGCCCCATTGCGGTTTTTGTTCTACAGGCTTTTCCATGTTCACTTTCCTTCTCCTCGCCCTCTCCTAGGCGTCATATCGCCCGAAGATCGACACACTGCACACATTGCGGTTGGGAATCCCGCCCAGATTGTGGGTCAGGCCCAGCCTGGGGTTGTCCAGTTGACGCTCTCCCGCCCGGCCCAGAATCTGAAGGTAGATCTCGTACACCATGCGCAGCCCGGTCGCGCCAATGGGGTGGCCAAAACATTTGAGCCCGCCATCGACCTGAACGGGCAATGCGCCGTCCCGGTCAAACACCCCGTCCATGATGTCCCGGACGGCCTCGCCATCGCCGGAAACACCCAGATCTTCCATGGTCACCAGTTCGGTGATCGAAAAACAGTCGTGGACTTCGATCAGGTCGAGTTCTTCTCGCGGGTTGCGGATTCCGGCCTCCTCGTAGGCCCGCTTGGCGGCGATCCGCGCGGTCATCGCGTGCGCCCCGTCCCATGAGGCGTGGCTCATCTCCACGCCGTTCGAGGGGGCAAGCTGCATCGCCTTGACGGTCACCAGGTCGGTCTTGCCGAGTTCCCGCGCGATCTCCGGCGTCGTGACAATCGCGCAGGCGGCGCCGTCGCTCACCCCGCAGCAGTCGTAGAGCCCGAGCGGATAGGAAATCATCGGCGCCTCCAGAACCTTCTCTATAGTGATCCGGTTGCGCAGGTGGGCCTTCGGGTTGAGCGCACCATTTTCATGGCTTTTCCAAGACACGTGGGCCATGGCACGTTTCAGATCCTCCATGGAAACACCGTGCTTGGCGGCGTAGGCGCTGGCGAGCTGGGCAAACGAACCCGGCGCCGTGCTGCCCGGCAACCACAGGTCCTCGAACGTGCCTTTGGTGCGCTCCGGCAGACCGGAATACCCGGTGTCCTTGAGCTTTTCCACACCCATGGCAAGCGCAATATCCACCGCGCCCGCGGCCACTGCATAAACCGCGCCCCTCAGCGCTTCGGTGCCGGTGGCACACAGGTTTTCGACCCGGGTCACCGGAATATTGGGCAGACGCAGGGCCTGGGAGAGCGGCAGACCCGATTTTCCGGTGCTCTGTTCCTGGAAGAAAACGCCAAGCCAGGCTGCCCCCAGGTCATCCTTGGCAATGCCGGCGTCTGCGATCGCCTCGTCGAAGGCTTCGATCATCAGCTCTTCGGGGCCGTCGTTCCAGCGCTCGCCAAAGCGCGAGCAGCCCATACCGATGATCGCCACTTTGTCCTTGATGCCGCGCGCCATGTCCTATGTCCTCTCGCTCGCGCCCCGAACCGGCGCAGCCTTCCAGAAATACCGCCGGAAATTCCGGCGAGAATCGTAGTCCTTGATCCGGAACACCATCCGTACCGGCATGCCCACCCGGGCCTCGCCCACGGTGAAATCGGCCATCTCCATCATCACGTTGCCGCCACCGTCAAACGAGATATTGCCATATTTCAACGGCGGGTCCGGGCAAAACGCCTGCCAGTCCTCGGTGAATGACTTGATTCGGCCCACAAGATCACTGAACGGGTACGGGTCCTGAGTCCCCGCAGCGCCGCAGTTGGGATTGACACAGATGTGGGTGCGCGGGAACTGCACGGTGCCGCAGCGACTGCATTTGCCCCCCTCGAAAGCGGTGACCATGTCCCGTTTTCGATAAAATGTACTCAGGGCCGTGCGGTTGTCACGTTCAGCCCGCATACCCCAGTCGAGTTCAACAAGGTTGTTGTGGGACAGAAAGCGCATGTAGTTGCTGTCCGACGTTCCATGGGCGAGCGCATTGGCGACTCCGCGCGCCGGTCTGAATTCGCCGATTGCGTCGGTCACTTCAAACAGCAGCACATCGGCACCCTGGCCAAAGCCCACGAGCAGCACCCTTGCGCCCGGCTTTGCCTGTTCAAGGCAGTGGGCCAGCATCAGAAGGGAATGCGCCGCTCCGGTAAAGCCACAGCCTGCGCCCAGGTTGTCGTGCACCGCCGCGCTACGGACACCCAGCCCGGCCGCCAGCTTTTCGGGCAGACCGCGCAGCGGGCAGGGCAGGATGAAGTGATCAATGGCGTCCGGGCTCGTTCCGGCCTTTGCCAGCAGTCGCTCAACCGCTGCGGGCACGATCTTGAGATAGCCTTCTTCGCGCACCCAGCGTTCTTCCAGCGTATAGTCAAAAGCGCAGTCGGCGGCGCGGTAATGGTCAACCAGGTCGCGATTGATGCTGTGGCTGGCGATGAGCGTCGCCAGGGGGCGCTCTGTCCCCACCACAACCGCGGCTGCGGCGTCGCCATAAAGCATTTCCTGCTGACTTGCCGGCCGGGCGCGCCGTTGGTCGGCGGCGGTAATCACGGTTGTTCCCTGCTGCGCGGTGCGGAGAGCGGTGAGCAGGGCCGAGGTTGCCGCTTTCAGCGACCCGCCCATGTCCAGTGCACTCACATCCTCGTCCAGCGCCAGTGCCTCGGCCACCAGGGCGGCGTTCTGACGATCCGCAAAGGGCATGGTGGTGGACGCGAAAATAAGTCGCTCGACGCTGCGGCGCGAACTGTTGTCTTCGGGTGCGGTCGGCAGGGCGTCACGCGCTGCTTCAACCGCCATTGTGATGCTGTCTTCGTCCCAGTTGGCGGCCGCCCGGGCGCCCCGGGCAAGTCCTTTCAGGCCGGGTGCAGCCCAGGCGTTGGCGTCGAAGATTGCAGATCGCTCAAGCCGCGACTCCGGGATATAGCCACCAAAAGCGGTGATACCCACCTTGCCCATGGTCATTCATCGCTCACATAGGGTCCCATCACCGGCTTCATGCGCAGATGCTCGGGAATTCGTTCCGGGCCGATACGCCGATCAAGCTCTTCGTGCCAATGGTAGATCCGGCGCTCCTGATAGTTCAGGTTGTAGCCGCGAAAGCCTGGCGATTCGACCGATTCCTGAATTTGCGGCGCGAACTGGAGATCTTCGTCCAGAATCCGGGCGAAATTGGCAATGCGTGTTTCCCACAGCTCGTGCAGAGGCCCGTCGCCCCAGTCGGGCGCAAACCAGTGGACATCCACGATCATCTTGCGCGTGCCGTTGGGCCAGAAGGTAAGGAACGGAATGCCCGACGGCGCAATCGGCGTCACCAGGTTGGGATAAAAATTGTAGGACGGGTTGTTGTAGCGCTCGATATCGGTGGCTTCCTCCATCTCGATCATGCCCACCGTCCCCGGATCGACCCAGTCAGGACGGCGGTTCGGGGTGAGCATCAGGGAGTGGCCTCTTGGCCACAGCGTAATGACCGTCCCACGGTGGTCCAGGAACCGGTCCACCGTCTTGGGGTGAATCGATTTCAGGTGGTAGACTTCAAGGAACGCGTCAAACAGAACCTTCACCTGGCAGTCCACCTCGTAGCTGGCGGAATGGACATGCCGAATCGTCTCCAGCGGCAGATGGGCCAGCCGTTTCACAATGGGCCGGAGATGGTCGAGAAGTGGTTCCGCGTCAGGGTCCTGGTTGACGAACAGCCAGTTGCCGAAGCGCTCGCAGCGCACCTCCACAAGGCCGAGGCAGCTCATGTCCAGATCAACAAAGTCCCGCTTGTCGCGCAGATTGATGAGCTTGCCTTCAAGGTCATAGGTCCAGCCGTGATACTGGCAGAACAGACCATTGATTTTGCCCTGGTCCTCGCGCACCACCGGGGCGCCGCGGTGCCGGCAGGTGTTGTAGAAGGCGCGGATCTTGTCGTCCTTGCCCCGAATCAGAAAAATCGGCGCGCCACTGCGCTTCCACACCTTGAAACTGCCTGGCTCCGGCAGTTCGTCAATGTGGCAGGCGTAAAGCCAAGACTTTTCCCACAGATATTTCTGCTCAAGCGCCAGGAACTCGGGATCGGTATAGCGCCCGCCCGGCACCACGGGCAATTTGGGAAAGCCTTCGGGCGGCGCCTGGCGCTGCCGTTCTTCCTCCATGCCCTGCTTGAGCC
>RFJA01000019.1 GCA_003695065.1 Alphaproteobacteria bacterium | reverse complement strand
CTTGGCAACAGTGAGGGTGCGGAGCGCATTCTGATCAGCCCTTTGGGCGCGGATGAGTTTGCTATCGTGCTCGGCGGGCTAGCTGACCGGGTCGAGGCCAGCCGGTTTGCAAAGGCCGTCCTGATGGCCATTTCGAGACCCTATGAGGGGATCGCGCCGCAGGTGTATCTCACCGGACGGATCGGGATGACCCTTGCGCCCGATGACGGCATGCATGCGGACGACCTGTTGCGCAAAGCGGCTTCCATCGTCCATCACGAGGATCGCAGCGGTCGCAATAGCTACAAGTTTTATGCGGAAGGCATGGCTGCCACGGCGACCCGTCGGTTCGAGCTGGAAGCCATGCTTGGTCAGGCGGTCGAGGATGGTGAACTGGAAGTCTACTACCAGCCCCAGGCATGTCTTGAAAGCGGGCGCATCGTGGGTGCGGAGGCCCTTGTCCGATGGCGCCATGACGACGCCATTCTCCCGGCCGAACTGTTCATCGCCACAGCCGAAGACGTGGGTCTCATTGCCGAGATTGGCAACAGGGTCCTGTTGTCCGCCTGTCGCGAAGCCAAACGCCTTCACGATCGGGGCTTGGGGCCTTTCTCGGTTTCCATCAATATCTCGGCCTATCAGTTCCGCCGTCTCGATATGGTGGACGTGATATCCAAGGTGCTATCGGAATCGGGCCTTGATCCCCAGTCGCTTGTGCTCGAAGTGACCGAAAGCCTTGTGCTTTCGGATGTGGAACGGACGGTCGAAGCCTTTGCGGCCCTGCGCGCAATGGGTATCCATCTGGCGCTGGACGATTTCGGAACCGGATATTCGTCGCTCAGCTATCTCAAAAGTCTGACCATCGATCGGCTCAAGCTTGACCGATCCTTCGTCAGCGGACTGCCCGGAGACCCCGGTGATCGCGCCGTGACCGAAGCCATCATTCGCATGGCCCAGGCGTTGCAGATCGAAGTGACGGCCGAAGGCGTGGAGAACAAGCAACAGCTTGAATATCTGCGGGGGCTCGGCTGCGACCATTATCAGGGATTTCTGCTGGCCAAACCGCTCCCGCTCGACCGGTTCGAGCGGTTTCTCGGCGATTACGAAGCGCCGGCTCAGGCCAGGAGCTGACCGTCGTCTGCCACCATGGCGGAGCCGGTGATGAACTGCGATCCCTCCGATGCCAGCAGCAGGAGAAGCCCGTTCAGGTCCGTGTCCCTGCCGATGCGGCGTCGGGGAAAGGCCTGCATCTGGCGCTGGCCAATCTCTGAGTCGAACCAGTCGGCGTTCATTTCGGTGCGGATGTAGCCGGGGCATATGGCATTCACATTGATCCCGTAGCGCGCCCACTCAAGCGCCATGGCCTTGGTCATTTGAACCACCGCCGCCTTGGACATGCTGTAGATGGAGCCCTGGCCCAAGGGCTTGAAGGCGCCGATCGAGGCGATATTGATAATCCGCCCCTGGCGTTTGCCGTCGATCATGTGACGGGCCACGGACTGGGCCATAAAGAACGCGGCCTTGAGGTTGGTATCCATCAGCCAGTCGTAATCCTCCGGCGTGATATCCACGATCCTCTTGGTCAGCGCGACCCCCGAGTTATTAACCAGCACCCAGATCGGGCCCAGGGTGCGCTCCGCTTGCACCACGGCATCGCGCACCGCTTGTGTATTGTTGACGTCCAGCGGCAGTGCCATGGCACGCACACCCAGGGCCTCGACCTCCCGGACCAGTGCGTCGAGGCGCTCGCGGCGCCGTCCCGAAACCACCACATGGCAGCCTGCACGTGCAAGCGCCAGCGAGAACTGCCGGCCGAGCCCGCTGGTGGCGCCGGTGACAAAGGCCACCTTGTCCTTGAGGCCGTAATCATTGCGGTCGGCGGCGGGGTCGTAGGCGGCAGGGGTATCGGTCATGGCATCTCTCCGATTGGGGGTGAATATACCCTTGCTGGTTTTCTCCAGTTGTAAGCTGCCCCCGGCCAGCTATCAACAAAAAATCAAACGTTCGTATGGATTCGACTGAACGATGATTTTGGCTTCGGCGTGTCCATCGGCTAGAGTGGTTGGCAGCGATCAAGCGGGAGCCGTTTCATGCGCATTGATGTCATATCCGATACCATATGTCCCTGGTGTTTCATCGGCAAGCGCCGGCTGGAGGAGGCGCTGTCGGCGCGCCCCGGGCTGGATGTCGAGATCGTCTGGCGGCCTTATGAGCTGAATCCCGACATGCCGGCGCAGGGCATGGACCGTCGGGAGTATATGGCGATGAAATTCGGCGGCGCGGAAGGTGCGGCGAAGGCCTACGAGCCGGTACGGGTGGCTGGGCAATCGGTCGGGATTTCCTTTGCGTTCGAGAAGATGGAGAAGGTTCCGAGCACCATCAAGTCCCACTGCCTGATTCATTGGGCCGGCGAAGGGGATCAGCAGGACCGCATGGTCGAGGCCCTGTTTCGCGCCTACTTTCTGGAGGGCCGGGACATCGGCGACGACGACACGCTCGTCGCCATTGCACGCGAAGTCGGCCTGGATGGGGACGAGATAGGGCGAAAACTGGCGGCGGGAGATGACCTAAATCTCATTCGGACACGCGCACAGGTCGCGCGGTCAAGCGGTGTCACCGGCGTTCCCTGCTTCATCGTGGACAAGAAATACGCTGTCGTCGGCGCCCAGGACGCGGCGGTGTTCGTGGACCTGTTTGACAAGCTCGCGAGCCAGGAGACGAAGGCGGAGTGAGGACTCTTTATTGGTCTGCCTGGATGACTGTCCTAGGGACCATCTCGATAACTGACGTATTGGAAGCCCTGCCAGAATCTCCAGCCTTGATATAGCCTGTTTCCTGCGGTGCGTAGATGCATTGCGCTGCGTGATGTAATACGATATCGCTTATTTCTGGGCGTTCGGCAGCTTCAACCAAGGCTTTGAAAGTCATCAGCGCGTGCTGGCGATGCCGGTTTATTATGGCGTTATGCTTATGGGAAAGAAAATTGCGGGCACAAAGAATTAGAAAGTAACTGAGGACGAAAAAGATGATAAGCTTGCCAGCAGTAAACTGAATACTCTCCCAGAGGTTTGTTGGAACGAGCCAAGAGATTTTGTGGCTGAATAGGTTCGCGGCACCATATGCCACCAGGATGGCCGCAGATCCGAAGGTGTAGTTTCTCCATTTCTTGGTTTCCAATTCCTGCCGATCTGCTTCGTTGGAAAAATGGATAGATTGCTGGGTGACCCCTTGCTCTGCTGCTGCTTCTTTTATGGCAGCTAGACCAAATTCGGTTTAGTTAGAAGCGTATCCTGCGTTTTTAAAGAAGTTCATGCATTCTTGTGGGGAGAATGTAGCGATAGTGTCTGCGAGTGCG
>RFJA01000203.1 GCA_003695065.1 Alphaproteobacteria bacterium | reverse complement strand
GGACGGACCAGGTTCTGGGCGTTCATATCATCGCCTCGGACGCCGGCAATATGATTGCCGAGGCCGTGCTCGCCATGGATTTCGGCGCGAGCGCCCAGGATATCGCCATGAGCTGTCACGCTCACCCGACCGAAATGGAAGCGGTGCGCGAGGCGGCGCTGGCGCTCGGTGACGGGGCCATCCATATCTGATTGCATTCCGATACAGCGGTAAGGGCGCGGGGTGGGCCGTGTTGGTCTGCCGCGCGCTTTCTTTTATCGCGCGTTATACTAGGCCGCCGCCAAGGGGCGTTCGCAAGGTATCGGGGGAGGATGCGTCATGACCGAAGTCCGGATTCTGGGTAGCGCCGAGGTGCGCCAGCTCTTGTCGATGACCGATTGTATCGAGGTCATAGACAAGGTGCTGCGGACCACCGCCAGACGTCGGCTGATGAACCCGCTCAGGACGGTTCTGGCGCTGCCCGGCGAAACGCCGGGTTTCCTCGGCTACATGCCGGGATGGCTTGCCGATCCTGCCGTGTTCGGGGCAAAGCTGATATCGGTTTTTCCCGGCAATCACGGGCGCGGCCTGTCGTCTCACCAGGGGGTCGTGGTGATCTTCGAGATTGAGACCGGCCAGCCGGTTGCGATTCTGGATGCCAGTGCGGTGACCGCCATTCGCACCGCTGCAGCGAGTGCGGTGGCGACCCGGGCTCTGGCGCGCCGGGATGCCTCGGTGCTGGCGGTTCTCGGCTATGGTGAACAGGCGCGCGAACATGTGGCGGCGATGGCGGCGGTGCGCCCGGTGCGGCGGGTCGTCATCTGGGGGCGTTCGGCTGAAAAGGCACGGGATTTCGCGAAAGCGCACGCCGCACTGGCGCCCGAGGCCCGGTTCGAGGTGGCCGAGAGCGTGGCGGAAGCGGTCGCGGGTGCGGACCTGATTTGTACCACCACTGCCGCCAAGCAGCCCATCCTCAAGGGGGAGTGGGTAAAGCCGGGATGTCATGTGAACGCGGTGGGAGCGTCCCAGCCCAATGTGGCAGAGGTGGACGGTACGCTGGTGGCCAGATCCCGGTACTATGTGGACTTCATCCCCTCCGCGGAGGCCGAAGCGGCCCAATACCGTAATGCGCTGGCGGCCGGCCTGATTGGGCAAGACCATATCCTTGGCGAGGTGGGCGCGGTGCTCGACGGCGAGGTGCCGGGGCGTCAATCGGACGATGACATCACCTTTTTCGAGTCGCTTGGTTTTGCGGCCGAGGACCTGGCCACCGCGCACTTTGTTTTCGAACGGGCAGCGACTCAGAACGTCGGTGTAACGGTGCGGTTCTAGCCGTTTTTGATGGCGCGGAACGCAGCGAGAGCGCGCTCCCGTGCGGCTTTGAGATCGACCATTGGTGCGGGGTAGTTACCGTCCAGCCGCACACCGGTTTCGGCCAGAACCGAGGCAGGCGCGGTCCAGGGCTTGTGAATATACTTGTCCGGCAATCCGCCGAGCTCCGGTATCCATCGGCGAACATAGGTGCCGTTCGGGTCGAATTTCTCGCCCTGCAGGACCGGATTGAAGATCCGGAAATAGGGGGCAGCATCGGCGCCCGATCCCGCCACCCATTGCCAGTTCACCGTGTTGTTGGCGAGATTGGCGTCAACCAGGGTGTCCCAGAACCACTGGGCCCCTTGCCGCCAGTCGATCAGCAGATGCTTGACCAGAAACGAAGCCACAACCATCCGGACCCGATTGTGCATCCAGCCGGTCGCCCACAGCTCGCGCAGGCCGGCGTCAACGATCGGGTAGCCGGTTTCGGCGCGCTGCCATCGTGCCAGCGCGTCCCGGTCGTCCCGCCAGGCGACCCGGTCGAAGCGCCGGTCCAGGTTGTCCTCTGGCAGGGTGGGGAAGTGGTGCAACAGATGGGCGCAGAATGCCCGCCACCCCAGTTCACGCAGAAACGCCCAGCCAGCGCCGTCTGGCAGCGCCCCGGAGATCATGTGTCCCCGGACCCTGTGCCACACCTGGCGCGAGCTGATTTCACCCCACTGGAGGTGCGGCGACAGCCCGGAAGTGCCACACAGGCCCGGTCGGTCCCGATTGGTCTTGTAGTCCGGCGCCACGTCAGCGAGGAAGCGGTCGAGGCGGTCGGCTGCGGCTTTCTCTCCGGTCTTCCAGGTCGCGCGCAGTCCTGCTGCCCAGTCCGGGTCGCAGGGACGCAGTGACCAGGCCGACAAAGGATCGCCCGTGAGACCGGCAGGGGGTGGGGGCAGTGCGGCCGGCGCGCGGAGCGGTGGTGTCGGGTCAACCTGAACGGTCAGGGCTTTCCAGAACGGTGTAAAGACGCGATAGGGAGTCCCCGACCGGCTGACCAATCGATCCGGCGCTACCAGATGTCCCCCGTCAAAGGCGAGGACAGTCACGCCGCGATCCTCCAGGGATCGTTGGATCACCCGATCACGGCGGCGGGCCCAGGGCTCGAACAGGCGATTCCAGTAGACCGCCGTCGCGCCGGTTTCTTCAATCAGGCAGTCCAGCACCGGGCTCGCGGGCCCGCGCCGCAGGATAAGACGTGACCCCAGTGCTCTGAGGTCGCGGTTCAGCGCTTCCAGACTGCCGTGCAACCACCAGCGACTTGCCGCGCCCGGCGACCAGGGATCATCCTCATCGAGAATGAAAAGCGGGACCACCGCCGCGCCACGCTGGCTGGCGGCGTGCAGCGCCGGATTGTCTGAAATCCGCAGGTCCTGGCGCAGCCACACGATGATACAGACGCTTCCTGTCATGCCCAATCCTTCCTTCAGCGCTCTCCTACGGACGGATCCGGGTTCTGGATCAGCGGGCCTTGGGATGAGCCCTTTCATAGATCGCGAGCAGGTCTGCGGTTTCCACCTCGGTATAGGTCTGGGTCGTCGACAGGCTGGCGTGCCCCAGCAGTTCCTGAATGGTGCGCAGATCGCCGCCGCCTTGCAGCAGATGGGTGGCGAAGCTGTGCCGGAGCGCGTGCGGCGTCGCCGACGGCGGCAGGCCCAGCGCCATACGTGTCTGCCGAACCACCTTCTGCACCATGCCCGGGTTGAGGCGTTTGCCCCGCACCCCGACAAACAGCGGATCGCCGCGGCCCAGGGCAAACGGGCACGCTGCAAGGTAGGCCTCGATGGCGTCATGGACCACCGGCAGTACCGGCACCACCCGCTGCTTGTCGCCCTTGCCGCGAATGCGCAGACTTTCACCCCGCCTGACATCCCCGCGATTGAGCCCCAGGGCTTCCGAGATGCGCAGTCCACAACCATAGAGCAAAAGCACCACGGCGGTATCGCGCAGGCCCACCCAGACCTCTTTCGCCGTATCGCCGACGCTGTCCACCAGTTGGGCTGCGGCGTGTTCATCCAGTGGCCGGGGCAGTCGCCGCGCCAGGCGCGGCGCGCGGACGGCAGTGTAGGCGGCGTTGTGCAGCAGGGCGCGGCGGTCAAGATAACGGAAAAAGCTTTTGATCGCCGACAGGGCGCGGGCCATGGAACGCGCTTGCAGCCCCTGGGCTCTGCGCGCAGCAAGATAAGCGCGAAAGTCGGCGACGCGCAGGGCTTCCAGCGCCCGCCTGTCCACGGGACCGCCAAGATGGTTGCCAAGAAAGGTCAGGAACCGTCCAACTTCATCACTGTACGCGTCGAAGGTGTGCGGAGAAACCCGCCGTTCGCTGGCGAGATACCGCGCCCAATCGGAAAAAAAGGGCGCAGCATCGGGCGCCAGCGCCGGATGGCGCAAGTCTTCGGGGGCTATTTCCCGGCGCCGAGCCACCGGTCAAGACCACGTTGCACCACGGCGGCAAGAAAACGCACCAGTTCGGTGCCCTGACCTGGTGCGAATGCCGCCGGATCCCGTGATCCCATGGCCAAAAGTGCCGGCGGGCTGATCCGCCCGGGTGGCACCCGGACGAGGGCCTCGGCCCGCACCAGGGAGGCAGCCGGGCCAAACACGTCCGAGGCTTCAAGGACACCGCCGCGCAGCACCACAGCCTGGTCCCGACCCATCAGCGCGTCAATATAGCCCGAGGCCAGAAGCCGCAAATTGTGGCTGTTGCGGTATTGGTCGCTCACCGGGGCCTCAACCGCCAGTGCGACCGCATCAAGCCCAAGCATATCGACCCAGTCGCCGGTGACCGTGTGGACAAAATGATCAAAGTCGAGCGCATCGAGCGCTGCCAGAACGGCCATGTGGACCTGCTGCTGGCTGGCCAGATTGGACCGGGACGCGGCGATCAGGTCGTCGCGCAGGGAGTCGGCCCGGGCCAGCGCGGTCTGCAGGTTGCTGACCACGAAAGACTGGAAATCGACCACATTGCTACCGGTCTGATAGCGCGGCGGCGTGAGCGTGCGCAGAAGGTCCGGATTTTCGACCAGGAAGCCCGGATTGGCGGCGAGATAGGCACGCACGTCGTTCGGGGAAATCTGTCGTTCCTGAGGCTCCTGCCTGGATTGCACGGGGGACTCCTTATCCATGCTCGAACGTCCGCTTGATAGCGCCGGCGCCCTTAAAATAGGCTTAATCGGTCTGGATCATCCCTGCAACCGATCCCTGGAACAGAAACAGCGGGTCAGCCCAGAATCTTCTGCCCGGACTTTTCCCAGTCGGCAAGAAAAGCCGCGAGGCCCTTGTCGGTCAGAGGATGATCGAACAGCTTGGCAAGCACGGCGGGCGGAACAGTACAGACATCCGCGCCGATCATGGCTGCTTGCACCACATGCAGCGGATGGCGAACGCTGGCCACCAGAATCTCCGTATCGAAGTCATAGTTGTCGTAGATGACCCGGATGTCCTCGATCAGCTTCATGCCATCCTGGGCGATGTCGTCATGCCGGCCAATGAACGGCGAGATAAAACTGGCCCCGGCCTTGGCCGCGAGCAATGCCTGGGCGGGCGAGAAACACAGCGTCACGTTGACCGTGGCCCCGTCCTCGGTCAGATCCTTGCAGGCCTTGAGGCCATCCCGGGTCAGGGGAACCTTGACCGCAATGTTGTCGGCCACCTTGCGCAGCCGCTCGGCCTCGGTGATCATGCCGTCATAGTCGGTGGCTGTGACTTCCGCGCTGACCGGCCCGTCGACGGTCTCGCATATGTCCTTCAACACATCGAAAAAATCACGGCCGGTTTTGGACACCAGAGACGGGTTGGTCGTCACGCCGTCGAGCAATCCGGTGGCGGCGAGGTCACGAATAGCGTCGATATCGGCGGTGTCCACGAAGAACTTCATGATTGCGTCACTCCTTCTGGTTCCCATGACGACCCTGCTGTGCCGAGGTAGCCCGATTCGCCTCTCCTTGGCAAGCTCCATCTGGCACCCGGTGCGTGGTCCTTGGGGACAACCATTGAGTGGCCCGCCCAATCGCCTATAGTGACCCCGGACGGTGTTGGTGGGGCGATGGAATCAGAAACCGGCGGTACAACAGGGAGAACCGATGACGGGCGGCTCAAGGTGCTGCTTCCGCTGCCCTTCGACGCGCCCCTCGATTACCTGCCAGGGGAGCTGAAGCTCGGTCCGGGCGACATCGTGCGGGTGCCTCTGGGCGGTCGCGATGTGACCGGGGTTGTGTGGGACAGCTCGGGGCATCAGGCGGCCAGACCGGTTGCCGCTTCGCGCCTCAGGCCGGTGATCGAGAAGATCGATGTCCCGGCCCTGTGCGACGTTACGCGGCGATTCGTGGACTGGGTCGCCAACTATACACTGACACCGGCCGGTTCGGTTCTGCGCATGGTGTTGAGCACGCCTGCGGCGCTGGCGCCGGCGCCGGTGAAACAATTGTATGTCAACACCGGCCCCCCACCGGCGCGCCTGACACCGGGACGCCGGCAGGTCCTCGATGTGCTGGTGGACCAGAAACCCCGAGGGGTGCGGGAGATTGCCGAAATCGCCATGGTCGGCGAGGGCGTGGTGCGTGGGCTGGTGGACGCGGGCACCCTGCGGCCGGTAACCGTGTCAGTGGACGCACCGTTCACACCGCCCGATCCGGCGGTGGCGGGCCCGGTCCTGACGCCCGGGCAGGCCACGGCTGCGGATGCGCTGGTGGATGCGGTCAGGGCGCGGGAATTTGCGCCGATTCTGCTCGAAGGCGTGACCGGATCGGGCAAGACGGAGGTCTATTTCGAGGCGGTCGCAGCGGCGCTTGCCGAGGACGCGGCGCAGGTTCTGGTTCTCCTGCCCGAGATCGCGCTCACCAGCCAGTGGCTGGAGCGTTTCGAGGCCCGTTTTGGCGCGGCTCCGGTGGAGTGGCACTCGGACCTTTCCCAGGCCGAACGTCGCCGCGCCTGGCGGGCGGTGGCCCGGGGCGAGGCGCGGGTCGTGGTCGGGGCGCGATCCGCCCTGTTTCTGCCGTTCTGCGCGCTGCGTCTGATCATCGTGGATGAAGAGCATGACCCCTCATTCAAGCAGGAAGACGGCGTCATTTATCAGGCTCGCGACATGGCGGTGGTGCGCGCACGCCTTGGAGCCCTGCCAGTGGTGCTGGCATCCGCTACGCCGTCTCTGGAAACGCTCTACAATGTGGCCGCGGGTCGTTATCGCCGCCTCCATCTGCCGGATCGGCACGGTGACGCCGAACTTCCCGCAGTCACCACCATCGACATGCGCCGGGTGGCGCCGGAGCGCGGGCGTTTTCTGGCCCCGCCCCTGGTCGAAGCGCTTGACGCAACGTTTCGGGCGGGGGAGCAGGCGTTACTGTTTCTCAATCGTCGGGGCTATGCGCCGCTGACATTGTGCCGGACCTGCGGTCATCGGTTCGAATGTCCCAACTGTTCGGCCTGGCTGGTGGAGCATCGCTATCAGGGGCGCCTGATGTGTCACCACTGCGGATACGAGCAGACGCCGCCCGCCGCATGTCCCGCTTGTGAGGCCGAGGATACGCTGGTCGCCTGTGGTCCCGGGGTGGAACGGATTGCCGAGGAGGTGGCTGAACGCTTTCCCGATGCACGCCGCCTCGTCCTTTCCAGCGACATGGCGCAAAGTCCGGCGCGCCTGGCGGCGGCGATTGCCTCGATCACCAATCATCAGGTGGACTGCGTTATTGGCACCCAGATGGTGACCAAAGGCTATCACTTTCCCAGGCTGACACTGGTCGGCGTGGTCGACGCCGACCTCGGGTTGGCCGGCGGCGATCTGCGGGCGGCGGAGCGGACCTATCAGCAACTTGCTCAGGTTGCCGGCCGGGCCGGCCGGGAGGCTTTGAAGGGCCGGGTTCTTCTGCAGACCTACATGCCCGAGCATCCGGTGATGGCGGCCCTGATTTCGGGCGACCGGGAGGCCTTCATTGCAGCCGAGATGGCGGCGCGCGAGGCTCAGGGTATGCCGCCCTACGGCCGGCTTGCCGCGCTCATTTTGTCAGGCGAGGACGGCGAAGCGGTGGCGCGCCTTGCGCGGCGCCTTGGGCGGACCGCGCCCCGGGGTGACGGGATCGCGGTGCTTGGGCCGGTGACCGCGCCAATGGCCATGGTCCGGGGCCGTCATCGCTGGCGGCTGTTGATGAAGGCGCGGCGCGATGTGCCGATCCAGAAGGAAATCCGGGCCTGGCTCGCGCGCGCCGGGGGCGAAAAGGGGGTGCGGGTGGTGGTCGATATCGACCCTTATAGTTTCCTGTGACGGTAAAGCCTCTGACGGTAAAGAAAGGACGGTAAAGAAAGAAAGTGGCCGCACCTTTTCCAAGGTGCGGCCTGAAGTGAAATTCCGATCATGGGAGGGTGTCTTAATCGTCGCCATCGCCCAAAATCATGTGATCCCGATATACGTCGCGTTTGCGCGAGACATCCGCTCTCGACAGCGGCCTGTCGAGATTTTCGCACTGGGTCGGGTTCATGATTGCGATGTGGTTCTCTTCGGTTTCCAAGGTCGTTACGTACATATGGGTGGCGACGAAGAACAGCGTGTTATCAGTGCGCTCCCAGGGGATTTCATCGGTTCTGTCCCCGATCATTTGCGCGTATTTGACACTTTCGATTTCGATCCCGAGGTCTTGGGTGAGTTGGGCGTAATAGTCGAACTCGGTCGCCGAAGAAATATCGTTACTATCGACTGGGAACAGTCCGCACGGAGAAGCGTACACCGAAGTTTCATCGAACGTCCCGATTTCAGCTGAAAGGCCCAATTCCTTCACATAAAGGCCCTGACGTGCGTAGTGTCGGCCCATGTCGGCCTTATTGTCTGCGTTGGCCGGTTGACCCAGTACCCCTACGGGCTGATTTTTCTTGGTGGCAACGGGAAGACCGAGAGCGGTCGGAATCAGGGCGCTGGATGGGAAAACTGGATGGTTAAGTGCGAACCACATCAGCAGGTGAACAATATCGCACTTCAGAAATTCGCTCAGGAAATCGTCCGGGTCTGTAGCGTTCATAAAAGGATACTGCGCCACCGGCCGCGCTGGATTGAAGATGCTCGCGGCAACCACTGCGATTGCCGGTCTCTCCGCAGCCCCTTCCGGAAGACTGACCGCGGGAACATGGCGGAAGCCCCCGTTTCCGTCGGGTTCATAGTACAAGGCCCAGCTTCCCACGCAATTGTAGCCGTTGCGGGAGTTCCCGTTTTCATCGAGTGTGGTTTCCACGACAAGGCGGGTCAGATTCACGACGATTGGATGCCCTTCGGTCGCCGCATGCCCCAGAACAACACGAAACGCGTCGAAGACGGGCAGCAGGCCAATATGATAACCCGATTGATTGATGAAAGCGTCGCAGGCCATCAACGCCCGATAAGCCTCGGCGAAGCGTGTATTTTCTCCAAACTGGTCCTTTAGCTTACGTGCGCAGTAACGCATGTATCCTGCCGATGCGTGAGCCAGATACTGCTTGAAGCCATTGAATATCTTGCTGGAGTTGTTGACGAGATTCTTGCGAAGCTCCTGAATCTCAATTGCTCCTTCGTCAATGTCATGACCGAAAAGCGGCTGGTATTTCCCCTCGAATCGCGTGTAGGAGAAGAAACAGTTGTCGCTTTGGTGATCGATATCAATGCCAAGCTGGTCAATCAACGCGTCACGGTTGCGGGTGAATGATTTGCACAGGATCAGATACCAGTCGGCGCGGAAAGTCTCCGGCAGGTCAATCCAATGCAGGTCAGCCGTTGTATCGGTGGTGAGAACAAATTTTTTCCATGGAGGCGTCGTCTTTTTTCCCAGCACAAGATTTCGGCCCAGGAATTCTTCATCGGTCGGACCGTCAACCTCGATCAAATTCTCCCGGAGTTGCTTACAGAATTGTTTGAAACCTTCAGGGATGGCGCGGAGTTTTTCCGCCAGGATATTCCGGTTTATCCTGAAGTCGTCGTCGGCGTCGCTGGTGGTTGCGTTAACGGCCACAAGCCATTCGCGAAGATTGGCGTTATCTTGAGATTGACAATATTGCTGCGCGAATTCCTGCACCTTGCCGGCCAAATCGAGCACGAACGGGCAACGCATTTCGCACGCCTGATCGCCGATGATGGGGTCCAGTTCCTCGTATCGTCCCTGCAGCAGATCCGAGACGGCGAGATAGAAATGCCATTCAAACATGGCATTGAGATATTTGGCCTGCTGTTTCTTCCTGTAATTTGTCAGCGCCTTGCCTTTGAGGGCGTAGGATTTGTTTCGGCCGAACTTCGTTTCTAGCTGATTTACGAAAGCAGCCGTGCCATTTGCGAGGCCAGTTTCATTCAGTAAGGCCCTGATGTCGTTCACGATCTGGCCAACCAGGAACGGGGATGCTTTGCTCGAGTGTTCAGCCCTGAGGTCTTCGACCCTTTTCGCGAAATCGTCGGATCGGACGAAAGCCTCCAAGGCGTCCGTTTGCATTGCGCGAAGCTCCTTAAGGAGTTTTCGTATGAATTTCAACATGTGTGGTCTCTCCTGGTGATTGGGTGTTTCTGCCGCAAGCGGCCAAAGAAGACGTATGACGGGGGCGAGGTGTGACCAGGATTTGTGGGGTGCCCCCTCGCCTGTGACGCCGGGGTCGGTTGCGATCGGGGTGGTTCATCGCGGGCGTACAGTCGTGATGAAGGTTCGGGTTGCAGTTTGAAAACCACTGTGATAGGTAGGCGGCGCGCTCGGGACGGGGGTCTGTTTCGGGCGCCTGTCGGGTCGGCCAGAACGGGTCTCTTCGGGTGCTGACGGCATCCCTTGGAAGCGGCCTCGTCAGCCGGCGATTTTCAACAGACAAGGACGGTTCAGGTGACCACTGGGGAAGCTCCCGACGTCGTATCCGAACGAGTAACAGTGTCCGGCGTCGCCGGTCGGTATGCAGTTGCGCTGTTTGATCTGGCGAAGGATGGCAACCTGCTTGACGCCATCGCCGGGGATCTCGATGCCATCGAAGCGCTGCTGCGGGCAAGCGATGACCTGCGGCGGCTGATCAAGAGCCCGCTGTTCGGTCGCGAGCAGCAATCGAAAGCGCTGGACAGCATTTTGTCCGAGGTGGCCAAGCTGTCAGGCGGCCGTGCAATTTCGGACCTCACCCGGCGTTTTGTCGGCGTCGTTGCCGAAAATGGCCGGCTTGGCTTCATTGAAAATATCATAGCCGATTTCCGTCGTCTGCTTGCCGCACACAAAGGCGAGATCACGGCGGAAGTTGTGGCGGCGCACGAGCTGAATGAAACGCAGCTCACGGCGCTCAAGGAAAAGCTCAAGACTCTGGTGGGCCGGGATGTCAATCTCGAAACCCGGATTGACGAATCGCTGATCGGCGGGCTGGTGATCAAGCTCGGATCGCGGATGATCGATTCATCGCTGAAGACGAAACTCAATAATTTGCAAGTCGCTATGAAAGAGGTTGGATAATGGATATCCGGGCCGCGGAAATTTCGAAGATCCTCAAGGATCAGATTGCCAACTTCGGCGCTGAGGCCGAAGTATCCGAAGTGGGTAAAGTGCTCTCGGTGGGGGACGGTATCGCCCGGGTCTATGGTCTGGACAATGTGCAGGCCGGGGAGCTGGTCGAGTTCCCGGGCGGGGTCAAGGGCATGGCGCTCAACCTGGAAGCCGACAATGTCGGTGTGGTGATTTTCGGCGAAGACCGCGGCATTCGGGAAGGTGACACCGTCAAGCGGACCGGAACCATCGTCGATGTGCCGGTGGGCAAGGGTCTGCTGGGCCGCGTGGTGGACGCGCTTGGCAACCCGATTGACGGCAAGGGACCGATCGAGGCGGCGGAGCGTCGTCGGGTCGAGGTGAAGGCCCCGGGCATCATTCCGCGCAAATCGGTGCACGAGCCCATGCAGTCCGGTCTCAAGGCCATCGATAGCCTGGTGCCCGTCGGTCGCGGCCAGCGCGAGCTGATCATCGGCGACCGCCAGACCGGCAAGACCGCGGTGGCCATCGATACCATCATCAACCAGCGCGGCATCAACAAATCGGACGACGAATCGAAAAAGCTCTACTGCATCTACGTTGCGGTGGGCCAGAAGCGTTCGACCGTGGCCCAGATCGTGAAGAAACTGGAAGAATCGGGTGCGCTCGAATATACCATCGTGGTGGCTGCCACCGCTTCGGAGCCGGCCCCGCTTCAGTTCCTGGCGCCCTACGCCGGTTGCACCATGGGCGAGTTCTTCCGCGACAACGGCATGCACGCGGTGATCATTTATGACGATCTGTCCAAGCAGGCCGTGGCCTATCGTCAGATGTCGCTGTTGCTGCGGCGTCCGCCGGGGCGTGAAGCCTATCCCGGTGACGTGTTTTATCTGCACAGCCGGCTTCTCGAACGAGCCGCCAAGATGAATGACGAAAACGGCGCCGGTTCCCTGACCGCGCTGCCGATCATCGAAACCCAGGCCGGGGACGTGTCAGCCTATATTCCGACCAATGTGATTTCGATCACCGACGGTCAGATCTTTCTGGAAACCGAACTCTTTTATCAGGGCATCCGCCCCGCCATTAACGTCGGTCTGTCGGTGTCCCGCGTGGGTTCGGCTGCCCAGG
>RFJA01000202.1 GCA_003695065.1 Alphaproteobacteria bacterium | reverse complement strand
CGGCAGCGGCGCGCACGGCTTCGTTCACCTCATCAATCGTGGTTTCGCGCCCGGCATCGAAGGTGAGATCGATCATCGACACGTTGGGCGTCGGCACCCGAACCGCCGTGCCGTCAAGCTTGCCCGCCAGTTCCGGCAGCACCAGGCCGACCGCCTTGGCCGCACCGGTGGACGTGGGAATCATCGACAGGCCACAGGCACGCGCTCGGCGCGGGTCCTTGTGCAGCGTGTCAAGCACGCGCTGGTCGCCGGTGTAGGCATGAACGGTGGTCATGAAGCCTTTTTCGATGCCGATGGCGTCGTTCAGCACCTTGGCCACCGGCGCCAGGCAGTTGGTTGTGCACGACGCGTTGGAGACAAGCGTATGGCCAGCCTCGATCTTGTCGTGGTTGACGCCGTAGACAACCGTCAGGTCCACATTCTTGGCCGGGGCCGAGATCAGAACCTTCCTGGCGCCCGCGTCGATGTGGGCCTTGGCCTTCTCACCGTCAGTGAAGATCCCGGTGCACTCATAGACCACGTCGACGCCAAGCTCACCCCACGGCAACTTGGCCGGGTCGCGTTCTGCGGTGACACGGATTTCGCGGCCGTTCACCGTCAAGGCGCTGTCGCTCACCTTCACGTCCCCCGGGAAAGTGCCGTGGACCGAGTCGCGCTTGAGAAGATAGGCGTTCATCTCGGCGTCACCGAGGTCGTTGATGCCAACCACATCCACGTCGTTGCGGCCCGACTCGTGAATGGCCCGCAGAGCCATCCGGCCAATCCGCCCAAACCCGTTGATTGCTACCCGAATTGTCATGATCCGTGCTCCGATTGTACTCTTTCGCTTGTCAGTCCCATGCCTCAGCCGAGGCGATCCTTGACGGTGCTGACAACCTTGTCCGCTGTCAGCCCGAAATGCTCATAAAGGTCCTTGTAGGGGGCCGACCGGCCGAACCGGTCAAGGCCGATCACCAGGCCATCCTCGCCCACATGGCGCTCCCATCCCAGCGAGGCTGCGGCCTCGATGGCGACGCGCAGCGTCCCCTTGCCCAGCGTTGCGTCGCGGTAGGCCGTGTCCTGCTCTGCGAACAGCTCCCAGCAGGGCAGGGAAACAACGCGGGTGGCGATACCGTCCGCGTCAAGCCGCCCGGCTGCCTCCAAGGCGATGGCCACTTCGGACCCGGTGGCCATCAGCGTGACAACCGCCGCGCCGTCGGCCGCCTTCAGTTCATAGCCGCCCCTGGCCGACAGATTTTCGTCTGTGTGCGTGGTGCGGACCACAGGCAGTCCCTGGCGGGTCAGGGCCAGGACCGAGGGGCGATCCTTGGCCTTCAGTGCCAGCGCCCAGCACTCCGCCGTCTCCACCGCGTCAGCCGGCCGGAAGACGTTCAGGTTGGGCATGGCCCGCAGGCTGGCCAGATGTTCCACGGGCTGGTGGGTCGGCCCGTCTTCGCCAAGCCCGATGGAATCGTGCGTCATCACATAGATCACGCGCTGACCCATCAGTGCCGACAGCCTGATCGCCGGGCGGGCGTAATCGGAAAAGACCAGGAAGGTGCCACCATAAGGAATGATACCGCCATGGAGTGCGAGACCGTTCATCGCCGCAGCCATGCCAAACTCGCGCACGCCATAGTGGATGTAGCGCCCATCATAGTTGCCTGGTTCGATGATCCCGAGGTCCTTGGTCAATGTGTTGTTGGACCCGGTCAGGTCGGCCGACCCGCCGACGGTGAAAGGAACCACCGGGTTGATCACTTCCAGCGCATTCTGTGATGCTTTGCGGGTCGCCACCGCCTTGCCGTCAGCGCTAATCGACGCCTTGAGCCTGTTAATCGCCTGGTCAAGGTCGGCCGGTATCTCGCCGGCCATGGCGGCGTCGAAATCGGCCTTTGACGGCGCTGCCGCATGGCGGTCTTTCCAGGCGGCAACGGCGCCAGCCGCGCGTTTGCCAGCGGCGCGCCAGCCCTTCAGCACCTCGTCTGGAATTTCGAATGGCGGGTATGGCCACCCCAGTTCCTTGCGGGTCAGTTCGATTTCCTCGGCCCCGAGAGGCGCGCCGTGGGAAGCTGCCGTTCCCGCCTTGTTGGGCGAGCCGTAGGCGATGGTGGTGCGGCACGCGATCAGTGATGGCCGCCCGTCGGCCTGGGCCGCTTCAATGGCGGCGGCAATGGCTTGCGGGTCGTGACCGTCGATGCCCTGGACATGCCAGCCGTGGCTCTCGAACCGCTCAAGCTGATTGTCGGAAACGGCGAGCTCGGTCGGGCCGTCGATGGAGATATGGTTGTCGTCGAAAAAGACGATCAGCTTGCCGAGCCTGAGGTGCCCGGCCATGGAGATGGCTTCGTGGCTGATCCCCTCCATCAGGCATCCGTCACCCGCGATGACATAGGTGTAGTGATCAACCAGACCGTCGCCGAACCGGGCGTTCATGATCCGCTCGCCCAGGGCCATGCCCACAGCCATGGCGAGACCCTGGCCCAGCGGTCCCGTGGTGGTCTCGATCCCTGGAATTTCACCGTACTCGGGATGGCCCGCGCACGGGCTGTTCAGCTGCCGAAAGTTCTTGATGTCCTCCAGCGTCGGCTTCTCGTATCCGGTCAGGTAGAGGAGCGAATAGAGAAGCATGGAGCCGTGTCCCGCCGACAGCACGAAACGGTCACGGTCGGGCCACTGGGGCCAGGCCGGATCGAATTTCAGATATTGCGTGAACAGGACGGTAGCAACATCAGCCATGCCCATCGGCATCCCAGGGTGCCCGGAATTGGCCGCCTCTACGGCATCCATGGAAAGGGCGCGAATCGCGTTGGCCAACTGCCGGTGATCGGTGGTCATTCTGTATTCGTGTCCGTTTGCTGCCGGTTGTCGTTCTGTGTGCTTGCTGCAATCAAGCGAGCCGGTGATCGTCCACTCCATCGGAACGGGCGCCACAATGACCATATGGGCCTCTTGCGTCAACCAGCTTGTGCCGTTTTTTGGGGCTATGTTCAGGTCGGTCCGGTCGCGGGCCGTGAAAGGGGTGTATTTTTGCCGTTTTCCCTGTTTAGGCTAGTGATTGAGCCAAAGGGAGGGTCCAGGATCCATGAACCTGTCAGGAGACAAACCCGCCGGGACCAGCGAATCACCGGGTGAGGTGATCGCCCGGCTAGAGGCGGCGGTGGCGCGCCTGCGCGACGCCCTGGCGCG